>CAIUPC010000566.1 GCA_903900905.1 uncultured Acetobacteraceae bacterium | reverse complement strand
CTGCTAAGTCGTGGATGCCGAACTCCGTCGGCATGACGGCGTTGGGGCGCTGCCGGTGAGTCAATGTCAACACGGGCTGGTATCACATGCCAAGCCTATTTTAGTGCGCCATTTCGCAGTGTCGTTGATCGCCGCGCGATACAGGCCGGGCGGTGTTACGGGCGCCGGGACGGATACACCATGGCACATGATCCGGTTCCGGACCGCATGGTTTTATGGCCTGGCAGGTCGCGCCCCTATTCTGTCGCCAGACCGTAGGTTGCGAATTTATAGGCGATGCCCGGATCGATTTGCTGCGCTTCGGCAAGATCGCGGTCCGCTTCCGCGCGTTGCTTGCGCAGCCGATACGCCAGGCCCCGGCCATAGAGGGAGCCGACGAGTTTCGGATTGAGCCGCAGCGCGGCATTGTAGTCCGCGATCGCGTTGTCGGCCCGCGCGAGTTTGAGATAGACCAGCCCGCGGCTGTCGAAGGCGCCAGCCGTATCCGGGCGCAGGCGCAGGGAGGTGTTGCAATCCTCCAGCGCCGCGTCCAACCGGCCCAGTACGGCCCGGTCCCAGCAGCGGTTGTTGAACGCCAGAGCATCGGTTGGGTTCAGTTGGATGGCGCGGTCGAAATCCGCCTCCGCCCGGTCATACTGGCCCTTTTCGTCATAGGCGATGCCGCGATTGTTGAAGACCAGCGGGTCTTTGGGATTGAGGCCGATGGAGCGGTCGTAATCGGCGATGGCGCGTTCGGTTTGCCCCTGCCGGGCCTGGGCGTTGCCGCGGTTATAATAGGCCTTGGCCAGGCTATCCGGCGGGATCCCGGGCGTGTCGATCAGAATGGTGCAACTCTCGATGGCGCGATCGGGGTTGTCGTTATAGCCGGCGCACCAGCCCCGATGCTCATCAGGGGTTTGCGCGGCGGCAGTACCACTCAGTCCCAGCAATGCGATCAGCAGCGCGACACAGCGGCGCATGGTCCGGACCTCTTACCTCAGGGTGCGCGATCATAGTGGTCATGATCGCAACGGCAAGGTGTTTGGATTCGGCAACGCTCGGCTATCGCGATTGTGATCCGCGCCCCACCTCAAAGCTGCCCCTGCATCAGCCCCCGATAGGTCGGCAGGTGATGATGATACAGCGGATCGCCCGCGACCACGCCGGGGGTGCCAGGTGGATCGCCAAAGACCGGGATCAACGCGCCGACGGTGGTGAAGTTGGTCGAAGCCGCTTCAGGAATCGTGGGGACCACGGTGCTTTTGTAGGTCTCGTCCATCTGGCTGACGGGCGAATTCCAGGCTTGCAACGGCGCTTCGGTTATCCGCTCACAGGCGCGGCTGACGAGGTTGCGCACGTCCTGCGCGGCCAGTAATCCGCGGCGGAACATGGCGAAGGCGCCCTTGAGCGCGATACTGGCGTGGCCGGCGTCCAACTGGGCCATCAGATCGTCGCCCGGCTCCTCCAGACTTTCCAGGCTGAGGGGGACCTCGGTCACGAAATCGCGGCTGTTGTTGATCGTGAATGCGGTGCCCTGGCTGGCGGCGATGCGGGCAAAGTCCATCGCGAAGGCGACATTGCCCGGCTTGGGCTGCGCGAAGACATAGGATTTCAGGCTATGGCCGCGGTCGCGCAGGCCGTAGCGGTCATCGGGATCATTGATCGCGTAATGCAGGAACGCGTGCAGGAGGGTCGCCACCGCCGCGCCCTGGCTATGACCAGTGATCAGCAGTTTGCTGCCGGCGGGTACGTGCGTCTTGAGGCTGCTGAGAATGCCATGCTCGTTGGCGAAGAGCAGCACCGCCAGCCCATAGGTAAAACCAAGATGCGACTCCGCCCGGTCGTTGCCGGCGAGGCGAAAGGATAGATAGCCGTCGTCCCAGGCCTTGATGATGGCCGATTGCGCGGAGATCGATATCGTAATGACATCCTCAATAATGCTGGGTTTTGCGCCAATGGTACCGCGGATGACAATGGCGAAGGTTTCGCCCTGGCTCGTATCGTTTAAACGCCAGAGTTTCCAGGCATTGTCCCACGGACCGAGCACGGTGACGGGGTCATCGGGTGTGCCTGGCAGGACCGCCGACCAGGCCCCGGTGTCGCAGGCATAGACACCGGGGTTATTCAGGTTGACGCAGAGTTCGAGCAGATTGAAGGCTTGCGCCAGATCGAAACCCTTGCTCCAGGTGCCGCTGGTATCGATCATGGCGCTGGGTTCCTCAGGCCTCGTTGGACTTGTCGAGCACCGGCTGGAACGCCGCCGTCGCCTTGGTCAGCTCGGTCGCGGTATCGGCGCCGCCGGCGATGTTGGTCACGGCGGTGCCGATGGTGTCACGGAATTCGGTGACGGGCACGATGACCGGCAGGCCGGGGCGGGCGATTTTCAGGCTCACGCCGGTCGTGTCGAACCACTCCTGCGGGAAGGCGCTGTTCTTGACGATATCTTCCCTTCCATAGGCGGACAGGCGGGCCGGGGTGCCGGCGCCGGCGCGCAGCTGCTCGTACTGCATCGGCTTGCCGGTGATCCATTGCAGCCAGTACCAGGCGGCCTTCTTGTTCTTGGCGGCGGCGGGAATGCCGACACCTTCGATGAAGGTCGCGGCATGGTGCGCCTTGGGGCCGGCGGGGACGGGGGCGAAGCCGACTTTATCGACGACCTTGGATTTGGCCTTGTCCAGCAGCGGCGCGGAAAAGCCGATCCCGTCCCACCACATGGCGGCGCGGCCCTGCATGAAGGTGGTCTGGCATTCGTTCCAGTTGAAGCCGATGTTGCCCGGCGGGCCACACTCACGCATGATTTTCTGGTAGAAATTGCCGGCCTCGATCGCGGCCGGTGTGTCGGTCAGCAGCTTCTTGCCATCGGCCGTCACCGTCTCCTGATCCCAGCCGAGCAGCATGTTGTCGAACAGCACCATATTGGCGTTCTTCAGGCCGCGGCCGACAAAGCCGTAGACGCCCTTGGCGGGGTCGGTCAGGGCCTTGGCCATGGTCATGAGTTCGTCATAGGTCTTCGGCGGGGCCTTGAAGCCTTTTTCCGCCAGCAATTCCTTGTTGTAGAACAGGATGAACAGATCCTGGTTGGACGGCAGCACGTTGATGCGCCCGTCCTGCCCGGTGGCGACTGCCATGGACGGCTTGCTGAAATCGGCCAGATCGAAATCCGGATTGGTCATGCTCTTGTCGGCGATGTAGGGGCGGAGGTCTTCCATCCACTTCGCCCGCTCGACCAGGCGCTTTTGCACATGCATGGCGACGTTGACGACGTCGAAGGACGGGTGCCCGGTCGCCATTTCCATCGCCACTTTCGGGCGCTGCTGCTGCTCGGGGATTTGCTCAAAGCCGACTTTGATGCCGGTTTGCTCTTCGAAATCCTTCAGCACGCGCTTGGCGAGATCGCCGCGCGGGGAGAGCTGGTAGTTGACCTCGATGCTTTGGCCCTTGAACTGCTTCCAGTCGAAGGCAGACTGCGCATTGGCGCGCTCGACGATGGCGGGTGCGGCCAAAACGGCGGCGGAGGCCTGAAGCAGGCCACGGCGGCGGATCATGTTGTTTCCTCCAGAAGCGATATCGGCGGCAGCATAGGGGATTGGCCCCGCTGCCGCCAGGGACGTGGTCAGACCCGCTTGACGCCCCAGAACAGCGGGAATCCATCGGGGATGCCGTCGATGGTGTTTTGCCAGGCGACCGGCTGATACCAAACACCCACTGGCAAATGCGGCACGTCGATCCAGCACTGGCGCTGAATTTCAGCGGCCAGTTTCTTCTGGGTTTCGCCGTCGGGCGCATCGGCCCAGGCGCCGCGCAGTTCCTCGATCTTTGGGCTGTTGGTCCAGCCGAACCAGGCTTTTTCGCCGGTGGTGCGCAGGAAGTGCAGCAGCGGGGTCTGCATGTCGAGGCCGTTGGCAGTGGTAAACACCGTGCTCCAGCCGCCCTGATCGATCGGCTTCTTGATTTCGCGGCGGACGATGGTGGTGCCCCAGTCCATCGCCTGGGTTTCGACGTTCATGCCGACGGACTGCATCATGGCGGTCCCGATGTCGGTCATGGCCTTGCGATAATAGGGCTCCCCGGGGGCCAGCATGACCACCTTCTCCCCGTTATAGCCGGCTTCTTTGAGCGCGGCGCGGACCTTGGCGAGGTCGCGCGGGCCGTTCAGCACCTCCATGCCGGCGTCATTTGCCATTTCGGTGCCGGGGGTGAAGATGCCGACGCCGCTGCGCCACATTTTCGGGTCTTCGCCGGCGACGGCGGTCATGAAATCCTTTTGGTCGACCGCGCCGAGCAAGGCGCGGCGGATGGCGGCGTTGTCGAACGGCGGCTGCAGGTTGTTCATTTTCATGAACCCGAGCGTGCCGTTATGGTCCTTGATTTCGACCCGGATCTTACCGCCCTTGCGGAGCATCGGCAGCAGGTCGGGCGTCGGCAGTTCCCACCAGTCCATTTCCCCCGCGCGCATGGCGCTGGCGGAGGTGCCGTCATCGGGGCTGGTGAGCCATTCCACCCGTTCGATATGAACGACCTTGCCGCCCGCGGTCCAGCCGGTATTGGCCTCGGCGCGGGGCAGATAGCGGTCGAATTTGGTGTAGATGGCGCGGGCGCCGGAGATCCATTCATCGGCTTTGAAGCGGAACGGACCGCTGCCGACCATTTCGGTCACCGCCTTGAACGGGTCGGTGCTGGCGAGGCGTTCCGGCATCATGGCGCACATTGGGGTGGAGATCTTACCCAGCGCGTAGGGCAGCATCCGGAACGGTTTTTTCAACCGGAACTGAATGGTCCGATCGTCGGTGGCGGATAATTCATCGGTCCGCGCCATCAACAGGCTGCCGATACCGTCACGCACCGCCCACCGGCGGATGGAGGCGACACAGTCGCGGGCTGTCACCTTCTCGCCGTCGTGCCAGAACATGCCCTCCCGCAGGCGGAGTTTCCAGCGCTTGCCATCGTCCTCGACCTCAACCCGGTCGAGCATCTGCGGCTGCATTTGATAATTGCTGTCGAGGCCGAACAGCGTGTCGAACACCATGTACCCGTGGTTGCGGGCGGTGTAGACGGTGGTGATGATGGGATCGATGATCGTCAGGTCGGACTGCGGGATGAATTTCAGCGGCGCCACCGCCGCTGCGCGCGAGATGGCGGGCGCGGCGAGCGATGCCGCCAGACCGGTTGCGAATTGACGACGCCGGATCATGTTCACTCTCCCCTGATTTGAGCGGGCGATTTGATCGCCGCGGACCTGGGGTCGACGCCCCATTCTATGCCCGCTTTATGCCGGCCGGGGGACGCTGTCCATGGGCATCATGGGGAGATTGTTGTGGAAGGAGATGATAAAAAGCAAACACGGCGGCATGGGCTGCCGCCGTGTTGCGCGTTGATTACAGGCTGTTGCCGATGTTGCTGAACTTGGTCGACAGATTGGTGCCCAGGACGCCGAAGCCGAGCGCGATGACGGCCACGATAATGCCGGCGATCAGGCCGTATTCCAGAGCGGTGACGGCGCGGCGGTCGGATTTCAGAGCGACCCAGGTCTTGATGTATTCGAACATTTTCATGATTCCTTGGTGAGTGGTGTTACTTTGGCTTCGACGCGAGGTATTCAGCCGATCTGTTGCGTCCTGGCCAGATCGGAATTCTCAGCAATATAGCGGCCGCCGCCGGTGCGGGGCTGCATATGCATCACGTGATTTTTCTCTGCCGTGTCAGCGGCTTTCAAGAGCAGCGTCTCTTTCATCCGTGCAATGGTCGACCGATCGTCGCGGCGATCCGGGCCGTTCGTCGCGATCCAGCGGGTGCGTTGATTTTCCAGCACGTCAATGAAATCGTGGGCAGTTTCGACGTCACCGAACATGCAGGCGTGTTCAAAGCCTTGCTGAACGATATCGGCCAGGCGCTGATGGCGGGACTGCGCCACGCGGTTGAGCCGATAGCGCGGCACGAATTCTTCTAGTGCCCGGAATTTGTTATCTACAAGGAAGGAGAATAGCGACATGGTGATCCTGGCTCCCGGGCATGGGGCGAAGTCATTCAGCGATGCCAGAAACCTCGCAAGCGCTGTGCCAGGAAAAACAGGGGGGATTAAGCCATTTTTCGCGCGGTTTTCTCCCATGTCGCGAAGGCTGATTCGCATTCAGCGATTGGCACGCCCATTTTGCGCGGACGACTGCCCGGATTTATCCCGGCAAGGCGACGGGCCAGCCCCGCCGCTGATAAGCGCTGTCCCAGAACAGCCACTCGTACTGGCATGATCGCACAAAGGCCGTCGTCATGCGGGCTCGCACCGTCTCCGACGCGCCGGCCGCTGCCTGGTCGGTGATCGCGATCACCGCGCGAACGGCCGCGCCGAAGCCCTCATCGGCGTAGGTATCGATCCAGTCCCGGTACGGATTGTCCTGCCCGGCAGTGCGCGCGATCGTATTGCCGACATCCCAATACAGCCAGAAACAGGGGAGTAAGGCCGCCACCAGTACCTCCCACGGTTCGTGATAGGCCGTGGCCAGCAGGAAACTGGTATAGCCCAGGCAGTCCGGCGATGCCTCGGCACGCGCCAGGTCCGACGGTTCGATCCCGAATGCAGTAAGATACCGCTCATGCAGGATTTGCTCGACCGCGACCGCTTCCAACGCGGATTCCGCAAAGGTACGCATGGTCGCCGCGTCCGGCCCGCGGGCGCCGGCCATTGCCAGTACCCTGGCGTATTCCGCCAGATAGAGCGCGTCCTGAATGATGTAACCCTGAAATCGATCCTGGCTCAGCGTGCCGGCCGCCAGTTCGGTGTTGAAGGGCAAAGCATGGATGGCGGCGCGCAAGGGGGCGATGTGCTGCCAGACGCGTTCGGAAAACAGGGGCATGAGGTCTCTCCGGCTCAGGTGACGCGATAAACGCGCGCGGCGGTGCCGGCGAACAGGGCGGCCTTTTCCGCCGCCGAGGCGCCCGCGGCGATGCGCTTGAAGGCGTTCCATACCACGGCGTAGGAGCACCATCGCTTCTGCACAGGGAAATTGCTCTCGAACATGCAGCGTTCGGCGCCAAAAAATTCGATGCAGGGTTCGAGCCAGGGGCGCCAGGCTTGCGCTACTTCCTCCGACGACGGCGGCATGGTCCGGTCCGCCGTCGAGCCGGGAAGCCGTATCGGCAGCGCGCCCAGCTTCACCGTGACGTTCTCGTGCCGCGCCAGTGCCGCCATCGACGCCTTCCAATCCTGGAACACCGCATCCCGCCTCTCGGCATAGGGGCCGCCGAGGATCGGGCTGCCGACATGGTTGAGCACGATCTGCGTATCGGGAAAGGCGGCGGCCAGTTCGGTGACCTCGGCGATCTGTGGATGATAGACCCAGGCATCAAAAGCGATGTTCAACGGCGCCAGGCAGGCGACGCCCTGGCGGAACGTCGGATCGCGCAGCATGCCCTCGGTCGGGACGACCTTGTGGACGCGGTCGCTGGCGTCCCAGGCGGTGGATTGGCGGATGGCGGTGAAGCGGCCGCCGCTGAGGGCGATATGGCGTTCCAGCAGCGCCGCCGCCCGGCTGCCCAGCATCATGTCCACCCGCCCGACCATCCGCGCGCAGGCCCCGAACCGTCCGTCGGCGGCGATGCCGGTGATGAAGGCGGTTTCGCCGAGGGAGGCTTCCTCCGGCGGGCCGTCCTCCCGATACATCGCGTGGCACTCTTCGAACACCGTCGCCTTGACGTTGTGTCCACTGCCCAGATCGGCCAGCAGCTCCGGCAATAAATAGGTGTTGCCGTCACGGACCCACAGATGATGGTGCGGGTCGATGATCGGCTGATCGGGGTCGATGATGTCTTCCGTGTGCCGCGCGAGCCAGGACGCGTCGACGCTGCCGGAGAAGCGGCTGGATTGGGCCATGGGCGTTCCCTCCTGTTGGAGGGACGGTATCATTGGGTTGGCGGGGTTGCCTATGGCGGGGAGGGGGGCGGTGTCCTCGCTTCCCCGTCATCCCCGGGACACGCCCCATGGGCGCTAACATAAGCGGCGACGGCCTCTCTTCCGCGTCATCCCCGGGCTTGTCCCGGGGACCAATCGCGGTACAAGCGGAAACCATGGTCCCCGGGACAAGCCCGGGGAT
>CAIUPC010000565.1 GCA_903900905.1 uncultured Acetobacteraceae bacterium | reverse complement strand
CGGTCTGGATAGACCCGCGGCACCATCGACTTCATGCCGTGGTTACGCAGCACGAAGCTGTCGCCGGAACCGACTGCCATTGTCGGCAACAGCACCTCCGGCGGGACGCCATTGCGGCGGCCGAGGGCGATGGCTTCGGCCAAGGCCGCGGTGTGCTGGAACACCAGCATGTTGTTGAGGATCTTCACCACCTGGCCGCAGCCGATGGGGCCGCAATGGGTGACGTCGGTGCCCATCGTCTCCAGGATCGCGCGGACATAAGCGAAGGTGCTGTCGGTGGCGCCGACCATGATGCTGAGTTCGCCGCGGGCGGCGGCGTCGCGGGTGCGCGCGACCGGGGCGTCGGCGAACAGGATGCCCGTGGCTTCCAGCCGGGCCCCGATCTCCCGCGTCATCGCGACGGAGGATGTGCTGGTATCGACGATGCACTGGCCGGGGCGCAGATGCGGCTCCAGCAGCGCCACCACGGCCTGCATCGCCTTGCCGTCGGGGAGGGAGAACAGAATGACCTGGCAGGACGCGGCCAGTTCCTCCGGCGTCGCCGACGTCACGCCATGTTCGGCCAACCGGCCCAACGGGGCGGGGTTGAGGTCATAGGCCATGACCTTTTTGCCGGATCGGCGCGCGAGATGGCCGCACATCGGCTCCCCCATCACGCCGAGGCCGATAAATCCGATGGTTTCGATGGTGGTGGTCATGCACGGTTGCTCCCTGGGACGCGGCATTGTCGTCAACCGGCGCCTGCTGTCAAAACTCAGCCCCCCAGCCCCGCCATGAGCGACAAGCCACGGAAGGCAATCGCGAGGCGGCGCTGATCATCTTCACCCGCCACATCAATCGGCCGCGCGGCGCGCATGTGTTCAAGCGTGATCACCAGCTTCGCCCGCCCGCGCACGCGGTCGCCCGGAATGACGCAGCCGATGACGGTGCGCGGGACCGGATCAAAGGTGCGAACCTCGGTGCCATTGACCGCGATCGTCAGGACCTGACGCGCGAGGGCCGGCGGATAGACATAGGGGACGACATCCATCTCCAGCCAATACTCGGAGGCGTCAGGCGGGGTATCGAAGGTCAGCAGGCTGCGGTCGTCGATCGACCAGGTAAACCCGTCCTCGCCCCCGGACCAACCCTCCCCCATATAGGCGGTGGCGTTGCCTTCCTTGCCGAAAACCACATCCACGCGCTGGGCTGCCAGCGGCTGTGCCAGTGGCTGTAGGGGCAAGGGGGCGCCAGGTTCCACGCCCGCCGGGGCCTGGCGCGCTGGCCACATGGACCAGGCGCGCCGCAGGACCGAAAGCCAGGAGGCCAGGTCGAAATCCGGCACACTCTCCCGCAACGCCAGCCGGCTCACGTACCCGGTCATCAACGTCTGGTCGATGATATCGACGGAACCCGGCGGATGGCCGTGACGCGCCTCTTGAATCCAAAGGAGGGTGGGGTTCCCGCCATAGCGGCCGAGGGCCTGCCGCAGATCGACGAGATCCGCGGCCAGCAGCGGCTCATTCTGCCGGAACACCAGGATCTTCTCTGGCGCCGCCAGATCGGCCATGAATTTATCGGCGAGGAACTGTACGACCTTGGTCTGCTGGCGTTGCAGGGCCTTGGGGTCCACCGCGCCTTCGGCGATGAAGGCATGGTAGATGTAGTCGTACTTGGTCAGCTTGACCATGTACTCGCCATGCTCGGCCTGAATCCGCACATGCTTCGGCGCGGCGATATCCTCAAACCGTGCGTTCAGCCCCCGCAGGAAATGCGCCAACGGGGCGCCGGCGAAGCGAAACAGACCGAGCGGTTCCGTGCCCAACGCCCGTTGCACCAGACCCAGTTCGCAATTATCGCCGAGCGATTCGAATTGCAGCACCAGGTCCCGGTCACTGATCTCCGCCACCACGGAGCCAGCATCGGGCGGGGCCTGCAGGCTCACCGCTGGTTACCGGAAGATGGATTGGGCCGCGAAATTGGCTGCGTCCACAACCGGCGACGGGAACAGGAAGAACAGCACGGTGAACAGGCCGGTCGCGCCCGCGACGAAGGACAGGGACGGCGCGCGCTGATCAAAGGCGCCGGCGGGCGGATCGAAATACATCACCTTGATGATGCGGATATAATAGAACGCGCCCACCACGCTGCTGAGCACGCCAACCACGGCCAGGGACCAGGAGCCCCCTTCGACGGCCGCGAGCAGCACGTAAAGCTTGGCGAAGAACCCGGCCATCAGCGGGATGCCGGCAAGGCTGAACATGAAGCCCGCCAGCAGCATCGCCAGGAAGGGATCGTTGCTGCCGAGCCCGGCCAGATCGCTGATCTGCTCCACCGCCCTGCCCTGGCGCCGCATGGCGATGATGCAGGCGAAGGTGCCCGCGGTCATGACCACATAGATGGCCATATAAACCAGCACGCCGCGCACGCCGTCCGCATTACCAATCGACAGGCCAGCGAGCGCGAAGCCCATATGCCCGATCGAGGAATAGGCCATCAGGCGCTTGATATTGCTCTGCCCAATGGCCGCAAAGGCGCCCAGAACCATGGAGCCGATGGCCAGCATGACGATCAGACTATGCCAGGCCGTCACCAGATGCCCGAAGGGGCTGGACATCACCCGCAGCAGCAGGCCCATCGCCGCCACTTTCGGCGCGGTGGCGAAGAAGGCCGTCACCGAAGTCGGCGCGCCCTCATACACATCCGGCGTCCACATATGGAACGGCACGGCGGAGACCTTGAACGCGAGCCCAACCAGCACGAACACCAGACCCACGATCAAACCGGGCGAGGCCATCTCCGGCGAGGTCAGCAGCGAGGCCAGCTTCGCGAAGTCCATGGTGCCGGAGAAGCCATAGACCAGCGAAATACCATAGAGCAGCAGGCCAGAGGCCAGGCCGCCGAGGACGAAATACTTCAGGCCCGCTTCAGACGACCGCAGATCATCCCGCGCGAAGGCGGCGAGAACGTAAAGCGACAGCGATTGCAGCTCCAGCCCCAGATACAGCGTCATCAGGTTCGACGCCGAGACCATGATCATCATGCCAACGGTGGCGAACAGCAGCAGCACGGGGAATTCGAAACGCCCGATGCCCTGCTTCTCGTTGAAATCCAGCGACAGGATCGCCGCCAGCGAGGCGCCAAGCAGGATCAGCACCTTGTTAAAATTGGCGAAGGGGTCGGCGATGAACTGGCCGTTGAAGCCAACGCCCTGGCCGCCATTCAGCACCAGCACGCCGGCGACGAGGAAGCCGCCGATAGCCAGCATGGTGCACAGCAGCACGTTGTCCTGCTTGCGCAGAACCCCAAAAACCAGGATGGCCAGGCCGATTACGGCCAGGACAATCTCAGGCAGCGCGAGCGTCCAGTTCATCAGTGCAACACCCCGGCAAGCTTCACGGATTCAGCCAAGGCGGCGGTGTGTTGTTTCACCATCGCGGCAACGCTGGCATCCCAGAAGCCGGTAAAGCTGGATGGGTAGACCCCCATCCACATGGTCAGAACGATCAGCGGTGCGAACACCGCCCATTCCCGCGCGCTCAGGTCCATGATCCCGCGCAGGTCGTCGCGCGTGATCCGGCCGAACATGACGCGGCGATACAGGTAAAGCGTGTAGGCCGCGCCCAGGATCATGCCGGCGCCGCCGAGCATGGCGAGCCAGAAATTAACCTTGAACGCACCCACGATCACCAGGAACTCACCCACGAACCCGGCCGTGCCGGGCAGGCCGACAGAGGCCATCGCGAAGAGCATGAAGGCAAAGGCATAGCACGGCATCCGATCCGCGAGGCCGCCGTAGCGCGCGATCTCCCTCGTGTGGATCCGGTCGTAGATCACGCCGACGATCAGGAACAGCGCCGCCGATACGACGCCGTGGCTGAGCATCATGAACAGGCCGCCCTGGATGCCCTCTTCATTGAAGGTGAACAAGCCGATGGTCACCACGCCCATATGCGCGACGGACGAATAGGCGATCAGCTTCTTCATATCCTCCTGCGCCAGCGCGACCAGGGAGGTGTAGATCACCGCCACCACCGACAGCGTGAAGATGAACGGCGCGAAATAGGCGGAGGCATCGGGCAGCATCGGGATGGAGAAGCGGGCGAACCCGTACGCCCCCATCTTCAACAGCACGCCGGCCAGAATGACCGAGCCCGCTGTCGGCGCTTCCACGTGCGCATCCGGCAACCAGGTGTGCATCGGCCACATCGGCACCTTCACCGCGAAGGAAGCGAAGAAGGCCAGGAACAGCCATTTCTGCATGCCCGGCGGGAAGCTGGTGTGCATCAGCGTCGGGATATCGGTCGTGCCGGCATGCAGCCACATGGCCAGCAACGCCAGCAGCATCAGCACCGAGCCGGTCAGCGTGAACAGGAAGAACTTCACCGCGGCGTAAACCCGGCGCGGCCCGCCCCAGATGCCGATGATGAGATACATCGGGATCAGCACGGCCTCGAAGAACATGTAGAACACGACGAAATCGAGCGCGCAGAACATGCCCACCATCATCGTTTCCAGGATCAGGAACGAGATCATGAATTCGCGGACTTTGGTCTGGATGCTCTCCCAACTCGCGAGGATGCAGAGCGGCGTCAGGACCGTGGACAGCAGGACGAACAGCACCGAGATGCCGTCGACGCCCATTTTGTAACCGACCTTGTAATGCGCCAGCCAGGGCACGTCTTCGACGAACTGGAAGCCGGCATCGGCGCGGTCGAACCGCACCCAGATGATAAGGGAGATGACCATCACGATCAGGCTGGTCCAGAGCGCGGTCCAGCGGGCGTTGGTGGCGACCGTCTTCTCATCCCCGCGGATCGTCAGCAGGATCAGCACACCGGCCATGGGCAGCCAGGTGATCAGGGACAGAAGCGGGAAACCCATGACGTTGTTCACTGCGTTCATCGGGCTCACCGGCAGATCATGAAGAGACCGATCAGCGAAACAACGCCGATCAGCATGGCGAAAGCGTAGATCGCGAGCGACCCGGTCTGGAGCTTGACGATCTGGCGCGACGAGCCGGTGGTCAGCGCCGCGAGCCCGTTCGGGATCCCGTCGATGATCGCCGTGTCGCCGGTGCGCCAGAGCACGCGGGAGGCGCAGATCAGCGGCCGCACGAAAATGGCGTCATACAGCTCGTCGAAATACCACTTGTTCAGCAGGAACCGGTACACGCCGCCAAACCGCTCCGCCAGTTTGATCGGCAGCAGCTTGTTGACCATATACATGTAGTAAGCGAGGCCGATGCCGGCGAGCGCCACGACCAGCGGGATATGTTCAACCCAGGCCGGCACATGCTCCAGATTCTCGATCGCATGGTTCCACTGGGCGTTGAAGATCGCGTCTTCCCAGAATTCCTTCTGGCCCTCGCCGATAAAGGCGTTGTGGCCGAGCCAGCCGGCGAACAGCGCGCCCAGCGCCAGCACGCAGAGCGGACCCACCATCACCCAGGGGCTCTCATGCACATGGCTGAGCACATGATGATCGGCGCGGGAATTGCCGTGGAAGGTCATGAACAGCAGGCGCCAGGAATAGAACGCCGTCAGGCCGGCCGCGAGCACGGTGCAGACGAACGCATAGGTTCCGGGGGTGCTGTGGGCCGCATAAGCGGCGGAGATGATCGCATCCTTGGAATAGGACCCGGCGAGCGGCGGAATGCCGGCCAGCGCCAGATTGCCGATCCACATGACGGCGCAGGTGATGGGGATGAGCTTGCCGAGGCCGCCCATCTTGCGAATGTCCTGCTCGTCGGACATCGCGTGGATCACCGAACCCGCGGCCATGAACAGCAGCGCCTTGAAGAAAGCATGCGTGATGAGATGGAACACCGAAGCCTGATAAGCGCCAACGCCGGCGGCCACGAACATGTAGCCCAGCTGCGAACAGGTCGAATAAGCGATCACCCGCTTGATGTCGTTCTGCACGCAGCCAACGGTGGCGGCGAACAAGGCGGTGGAGGCGCCGACGATGGTCACGAAGCCCAGCGCATAGGGCGCGTATTCCATCACCGGCGACATCCGCGCCATCAGGAACACACCCGCGGTCACCATGGTCGCGGCGTGAATGAGCGCGGAGACGGGCGTCGGCCCCTCCATCGCGTCGGGCAGCCAGACATGCAGGAACAGCTGCGCCGACTTGCCCATCGCACCGATGAACAGCAGGAAGCCAATGACCTCCATCGAGCGCAATTCGGCGCCGAACAGGTGGTAGTGGTCGTTCACATGCCGGAAGGCGCTCGGGAAGATGGTGTCGAACTCGATCGAGCCGAAGGTCAGGTAAATCAGCGCCAGGCCCACCGCGAAGGGTAAATCGGCCACGCGGTTGACAATGAAGGCCTTCATCGCCGCGGCGCAGGCCGAGGGGCGATCATACCAGTAGCCAATCAGCAGGTAGGAGCAGAGGCCAACGCCCTCCCACCCGAAGAACAGCTGCAGCAGGTTGTCGGCCGTCACCAGCATCAGCATCGCGAAGGTGAACAGCGACAGGTACGAGAAGAAGCGCCAGCGGGTGGCGTCATGCGACATGTAGCCGATGGAATAGACATGGATCAGCATGGCCACGAACGACACCATGCCGACCATCGCGGCGGACAGCGTGTCGTAGCGTAGCGCCCAGCTGACATGCAGATGCCCGGACTGAAGCCAATCGGCGATGAAGAACGCCGTGGCTTCCTCATGCCCGCTGGTCAGCCGGAAGAAAGCCAGGGGTCCGCAGACCGCCGCCACCAGCATGCCCAGCACGGAGGCCGCCATGGCAGCCCGATCCCCGATCGTCTTGCCCAGCAGGCCGGAGACCAGCGCGCCGGCCAGCGGCGCGAATATGGCGAGGGAGTAGATCATCTCAGCCCTTCATCAGGTTGACGTCTTCAACCTGGATCGATCCGCGGTTGCGGAAATAGATCACGACGATGGCCAGCCCGATGGCTGCCTCCGCCGCCGCGACGGTCAGCACCAGCATGGCCATGATCTGCCCGGCGAGATCGCCCAAAGCGGCCGAAAACGCCACGAAGTTCAGATTGACCGACAGCAGGATCAGCTCAATCGCCATGAGGATGACGATGACGTTCTTCCGGTTGAGGAAGATGCCGAAAATGCCAAGCACCAGCAGAATGGCGCTGACAACGAGATAATGGCCGAGGCCGACGGTCATCATGGGTGGTTACTCCCGGCGGTTTCATCGTCATGGCGGGCGCAGGCCAGCCTGACGGTGGGGTTAGTGCCCATGGCCATGATCCCCATGTCCATGCCCATGATCGTCATGCCCATGCTCTTCAGCCACGAGGTCAGCGGGCTTCGGCCGGTAGAAGCCACTATCGCCCTCACCCGTGCCAGCATTCAGCGACATCGACACCATTTCCAGCGTATCGGCGACCTTGCGTTCGGTCTGCTGGCGGATGTTCTGATGGCGGGAGGTCTTGCGATCCCGCAGCGTCAGCACGATCGCGCCAATCATCGCCACCAGCAGCACGAGGCCGGCGGTCTGGAAGAGGAACACGTAGTCGGTATAGAGCAACCGGCCGAGCGCCTCGGTATTCGAAATCTTGGTATCGATCGGCGCGAAGCGAAGCTGCCCGGCCTGCGGCGCCAGCTTCCAGCCGCCGATAACGGTCAGCAGCTCGGAAAACAGCACCAGACCAACCAGCGCCCCGACCGGCGTGTAGCGCTGAAAGCCGCTGCGGAGCTGGATGAAATCGACATCCAGCATCATCACCACGAACAGGAACAGCACCGCGACCGCGCCCACATAGACGATGACCAGGGTCATCGCCAGGAACTCAGCCCCCGCGATCAGGAACAGCGCCGCCGCGTTAAAGAACGCGAGGATCAGGAACAACACCGAATGGACCGGGTTGCGGGCGGTCACCACGGTCGCGGCGGAAGCCACCAGCACCGTCGCGAACAGGTAAAAGAGGATGGTGGTGATCATCGGTAGGGCGCGTCCAGCTCCAGGCGGCGGGCCAGTTCCGGTTCCCAGCGATCGCCGTTCGCGAGCAACTTGTCCTTATTATAGAACAGCTCTTCGCGGGTTTCGGTGGCGAACTCGAAGTTCGGACCCTCAACGATCGCATCCACCGGGCAGGCTTCTTCGCAGAGGCCGCAATAGATGCACTTCGTCATGTCGATGTCATAGCGCGTGGTCCGGCGGGAGCCGTCTTCACGCGGTTCAGCCTCGATCGTGATCGCCTGGGCGGGGCACACAGCCTCACACAGTTTGCAGGCGATGCAGCGTTCTTCGCCGTTCGGATACCGGCGCAGCGCATGCTCCCCCTTGAAACGCGGGCTGATCGGCCCCTTTTCATAGGGGTAGTTGATCGTGACCTTGGGCTTGAAGAAATAGCGCAGCGTCAGGCTCATGCCGGAGACAAGCTCACCCAGCAAAAGGCTACGCGCGGTGCGGTCCAGGAATGCCATCAGCAGGGCTCCTTACTGTCCACCGTCATGGCCGGCGCGGGCCGGCCACCCACGTCTCGCGACGTAGCGGTGGGAGAAGACGTGGGTGGCGCGCCTTCGCGCACCATGACGATCCAGCTGTTACGCATTGGGCAACCATCCGAAAGCCATGAGAACGCCGGCGGTCAGCACCAGCCAAAGCAGCGAAAAGGGCAGAAACACTTTCCAGCCCAGGCGCATCAGCTGGTCATACCGATACCGCGGCATCGTCGCGCGCACCCAGAGGAACACGAACAGGCATAGTGCCACTTTACCGACGAACCAGAACACGCCGGGGATCCAGGTGAAGGGCTCAACCCCGAACGGTGCCAGCCAGCCACCCAGGAACAGGATCGTGGTCAGCGCGCTCATGAGGATCATGTTCGCGTATTCGGCCAGGAAGAACAGGCCGAAGCTCATGGAGCTGTATTCGACGAAGAAGCCCGCGACGATTTCCGATTCACCTTCCGGGATATCGAACGGGGAGCGATTGGTCTCCGCCAGGGTCGAGATGAAGAAGATGATGAACATCGGGAACAGCGGGATGCAGAACCAGATATGCGACTGCGCCCGCACGATCGCGGTCAGGTTCAGGCTGCCCACGCACAGCATCACGGTCACGAGGACAAAACCCATCGAGACTTCGTAGCTGACCATCTGCGCGGCCGATCGCATGGCGCCCAGGAACGGGTATTTCGAATTGGACGCCCAGCCGGCGATGATGATGCCGTAAACGCCCAGCGAGCTGATCGCGAACAGATACAGCACCCCGACATTGATGTCGGCGATCGCCCAGCCATCGGCCACCGGCACCACCGCCCAGGCCAGGATCGCCAGCACGAAGGTCAGCATCGGCGCCATGATGAAGAGCACCCGGTTCGCCCCGGAGGGGATCACCGTCTCTTTCATCACCATCTTGATCGCATCGGCGAAGGGCTGGAACAGGCCGAACGGCCCGACCACATTCGGGCCTTTGCGCAATTGCATCGCCGCCAGAACCTTGCGCTCGGCGTAGGTCATGTAGGCGACGGCGATCAGCAGAACCCCGATCAGCGCCAGGGATTCGATAAAGGTCAGGATGACCCGCCCGATATCGGTATCCAGGAAGAAATGCACGAGTGTGTCGATCATCGCCCTACTCCGCCGCCGCCAGCATGGTGGCACCGGACTGGGTGCAGGCCGCCATGGTCGGGCTGTTCCGGCTGATCGAGTCCGTCTGATAGTAGTTTGCCACCGCCGGCACGAAAGGCGCGTTGGTCACCGCCGCCGGATCGCCGGCCGGGCCGGACAGGTCCGAACAGCCGAAGCGCGGCAGGTAGCCGATACGGCTGAACACCAGGTTCACCTGTTCCAACCGGGCACGCAGGGCGTCGATCGTGTCGTAGGGCAGCTTCTTGCCGACAAGCTGGCTGAAGGCGCGGATGATGGTCCAGTCTTCGCGCGCGTCGCCCGGCGGATGCGCCGCCATGAAGCCCCGCTGCACGCGGCCTTCGGTGTTCACATAGGTGCCCGATTTCTCGGTATAGGCCGCACCCGGCAGGATCACGTTCGCGCCATGCGCCCCGGCGTCGCCGTGATGGCCCTGATAGACCACGAAGGTGTTGGAGCCGATGCGCGCGGTGTCGATCTCATCCGCGCCGAGCAGCCACAGCACATCGACGCCGCCATCGAGCATCTGTGCCACGCTCTTGCCGCTCGGTCCCGGCACGAAGGCGAGGTCGAGACCACCCACGCGGGCGGCAGCGGTGTGCAGCACATTGAAACCGTGCCAATCCGGCAGCAGCGCG
>CAIUPC010000564.1 GCA_903900905.1 uncultured Acetobacteraceae bacterium | reverse complement strand
CGCAGCTGGTGGCGGTTCCGATGTGTTCAAGACCTGGTGGAAGTCTGCCACGGCTGACGAACGCCGCGATGCCAAGACGATCGAGGCCGAGTTGAAGGTTCTCCGCGACGAATCCGACGCGCGCCAATCGGCGCCGGATCATGCCGCTTAAAGCGATGACCTACGTCCTCGCCTTCCTAATCCTCGGGTGTGTCGTGTTCATCGCGTTCATCATCGCCCTCATCAATGGGAGGAACCTAGATTGACCGCATTCTTCGCCGGCATGCTTCTCGGGAGCGTCCCGACCGCCGCCGTGTTCGCTGGATATCTCGCACGCTTGCGCCGGGGGAAGAGCGAGATCCCGGTGTGGACCGAGCAGCAATACCAACCGACCGTCACGACAAGAGTTCTCATCAAGGAAAGGATCGTGGACCTATGAGCATCAAGGCACTTATCGAAAGCATCGAACAGGCGCGCGTGAACAACGCAAACCTTGGCGCGTCCGTCGAAGGGAAACTCAACGACCTGCTGAAGCAGATCGAGGATACCAAGAGAGCGATCAGCACCGAGATCGAGGAGCGCGACCGCGACCTGGTGCGGCTTATGGAAGGGGCCGCGTAATGCCCACCACCGACGCGCAGTGGGCTTGGTTCACGTTCTATACGGGCGGTGCACTGCTCGGGTGGCTGCTGCTGCCGCTCGCGTTCTATGAGTTGTGGAGGAAGTAGCATGAGGGTTCTTGTGGGGTGCGAATATTCAGGCACCGTCCGCGATGCCTTCTTGATGGGGGGGCATGACGCGATGAGTTGTGATCTGCTGCCCACGGAAATGCCAGGGCCACACTATCAGGGAGATCTGTTTGACGTGATCGATTACCCTTGGGATTTGGCAATATTTCACCCGCCATGCACTCATCTCAGCGTCTCTGGAAGCCGGCACTTTGAGGCGAAGCGCATGGATGGCCGGCAGCAATCCGCCGTCGCGTTCTTCATGCAGATCGTGCGTAGGTCGGCACATATCCCAATGACTGCTATCGAGAACCCCGTCTGCATCATGTCGAGCCTCTACCGGAAGCCTGATCAGATTTTGCAGCCTTGGCAATATGGTCACGGAGAGACAAAGGCGACATGCCTATGGATCAAGGGATTGCCGCCATTAGTCCCAACCAAAATTGTTGAGGGGCGGGAAGCACGGGTCCACCGCATGCCGCCGTCGCCTGATCGGTGGAAGGAACGCAGTAAGACCTATTGGGGGATTGCCCAGGCAATGGCCCTGCAGTGGGGGATCTAATGCCCCGCACCCCCGCCAAGGTCACCCAGGCCGATGTCGCCCGCGTGCTGCGGGCAATGTCCCAGACCGGCACGAAGATGCGGGTTGAGATCAGTCCAGACGGCACCATCCGCCTCGAGCCGGTGGAAGGTGCTGACCGCCCCCGATTTGACAAGAAGGCCCCGGTGGACCTGTAATGGCCGATATGCCCCGCAAACTCCCCTATCTGAACCGCCAACCCGGCCGGCACGACAATGGCCGGGTCTACTGGTATGTCCGGGTGGGCAAGGGGCCCCGCATCCCCATTACCGAGGAATACGGCACAGAGGCGTTCCTGAAGGCATACAGCGCCGCCATCTCTGGCGGCAGGGGTAGTAGCCCCCCACCCACGCGCGCCAGCCGTGGCACGTTGCGCTGGGCCGTGGACCTATGGAAACGGTCGAGCGATTGGATGGCGACATCACCGGCCACAAGGCGGCAGCGGGATAACATCCTGGTCCGCGTTCTGGAAACGGCTGGAGATCGGGCTCTTGAGGAGATCGATGCCGCGGCGATCAGGGCAGGCCGTGAGAAGCGCATGGCCACGCCCGCCGCCGCAAACAATTTCCTGAAGACCATGCGCGCCTTCTTCCGCTGGGCCCGCGAGGAGCAGCTGGTGGCCGTGAACCCGGCGGCAGAGGTCAAGCGGCTCCGGGTGAAGACCAAGGGGTTCGCGCCGTGGGTGATGGCTGACATCGATGCCTACCGGGCCCGGTGGCCCTTGGGCACCACCCAGCGGCT
>CAIUPC010000563.1 GCA_903900905.1 uncultured Acetobacteraceae bacterium | reverse complement strand
GCACCGTGCCGCGATAGGTGGCCCGGACAAGCCGGGCCATGACGATATAGAGCACGACAGGCGAAAATCGTTTCCGCGATGTGTGAACGCGGTAGGGCTTGTCCGGGCCATGACGGTTTAGCCAGATAGCGATCGGTCAATGGTTCGGGCGGTTGGTATAAGTCGGCATGACGGGGGGGCGTCCACGCTCTTGCCGATAATCCAAAGCAGCGCGATCCTCCGGCATCCAAGGAGGAAACACACATGACAGTCTTCGTAATCGGCGGCACCGGCTTTATCGGCACGCGCGTCATCCCGCTGCTCGTGGCACGCGGGGAGTCCGTGGTGTGCATGGACATCAACCCGCATACCGCCAATTTCTCGGCGTTCGGCGACAAAGTCCGGGTCGTGCGCGGCGACGTCACCCAGTTCGACGATGTCATCAACCAGATGCAGGCTTCCAAGGCCGATAAGGTGATGAACCTGTCGTACAATCTCGGCGCGGAACTGCCGCCGCATCTGGCCACCAAGCTCAACATCGTCGGCATGGATAACTGCTTCGAAGCGGCCCGTATTCTGGGCGTCGCCCACACCGTCTACGCCAGCTCCCTCGCCGTGAACGGCCAACAGAAGCATTTCGGTGATCGCCCGGTGACCGAGGACGACCTGCACCGCGGCGATTACCAATACGCGATGCACAAGTCCTTCAACGAATGGCAGGCCAAGGACTATGTTGCCAAGCATGGCATGACCATCACCGGCATCCGCCCGGCCAATGTCACCGGCCCGGATAAGGTTCGCGGCTCGGTCGACCACGTCAATATCGTCACCCGCCCGGCGCGCGGCGAGGCAATCTCCTTCCCCTACGCGGACGCCATGCGCTGCCCGATCCATGTCGATGACATCGCGGAGGTCTTCACCCGCGTCGTCATGACCGAAAAACCGCAGCATCAGATCTACAGCTCCGGCGGCGCCGTCGTCAGCCTGGGTGAAATCGCGGCCATCGTGCGGTCCTTCCTGCCGGATGCGCAGATCACCTTCGAGAAGGAAACCGGCGGCAAGGAAAGCTCCGGCAACTACCTGATCGATAATTCCCGCCTGGTGAGTGAATTCGGCGTTCAGTACCGCCCGTACCGCGAACGGGTGCTGCAAATCATCAACGCCGTGCGGGCAGAACAGGGACTTCCCGCTATCGTTGGGTAACGCGCGTGTTACAGTCTCCCTGGTTCCACCACCCAGGGAGACTCCCGCGATGAAGCGCCTGTTCGCGTTTGGATTGACCGCCTTACTCAGCCTCGGTTCGGCGCATGCCGGCACGTTGGAAAACGTGCGCCAGAAGGGATCTGTCTCCTGCGGGGTGAATGTGGGCCTTGGCGGGTTCTCGATGCCCGACAGCAAGGGCGTCTGGAAGGGGCTCGACGTCGATGCCTGCCGCGCTGTCGCGGCGGCGGTGCTGGGCGATGCGGAAAAGGTGCGCTACGTGCCGACAACCGGGACCAGCCGGTTCGCGGCTTTGCAGTCCGGTGAGATCGACATTCTCGCCCGCAACACCACCTTCACCTTCGTGCGCGATGCCACCATCGGGCTGCGCATGGTGATGGTCAATTTCTACGACGGCCAGGGCTTCCTCGTCCGCAAAGACGCCAAGGTCGGCTCGCTGAAAGATCTCGCGGGCGGCACGATCTGCATGCTGCAAGGTTCCACGCATGAGTTGAACCTCACCGACTGGATGAAGCAGCACAAGATCGACTTCAAGATCGTCCTGCTCGACACCACCGATGTGCTGATCAAGACCATGCTGTCCGGCCGTTGCGATGCCGCCTCGTCGGACAGTTCCAACCTGGCCTCCATCCGCGGTGCCGGCGTGCCGGTGCCGGACGATTTCGTCATCCTGCCCGACCGCATCAGCAAGGAGCCGCTGGGTCCGATGGTCCGCCGCGGTGATGACCAATGGTTCGACGTCGTGCGCTGGTCGATGATGGCGATGATCGAGGCCGAGGAAGACGGCATCACCGCCGCCAACGCCGATCAGATGCTGGCTGAGAGCAGTAATCCGACGGTGCAGCGGCTGCTGGGCAAGAGCGGTGATTTCGGCAAGCTGATGGGCCTCGATAATGCCTGGGCGTTGAACATCATCAAGCAGGTCGGGAATTACAGCGAGAGCTACGAGCGCACTGTCGGCAAGGACAGCTCGCTGAAGCTGGATCGCGGGCCCAACGCGCTCTGGAGCAAGGGCGGGCTGATGTATCCGGTGCCCTTCCGTTAAGCGTACGTTCACCCCAGGATGAGATGACGCCGGCGGCAAAGTCCGGCGCATCGAGGAAACGTCTGTTGAACCAGGTCTCCCCAGCCGTGCCGGCGGTGCGCGCCAAATCGCGCTCACCGCTGCTGGCCCCGTTCGAGGTCCGAAGCTTCCGCTTCCAGTGGCCGGCCGATTTGCTGACGTCCTGGGCGATCGAGATGGAGCTGCTGATTCTCGGCTGGTACATCCTGGTCGAGACCGGGTCGGTTATGCTGCTGACGCTGTATGGGGCGCTGCAATATCTGGGCACGCTGATCGCGCCGATGTTCGGTCTGGCGGGGGACCGCTTTGGGCACCGCAATGTGCTCTGCGCGATGCGGGCGGTTTACACCACGCTGGCAACGCTGATCTGCGTGCTGGCGTTGACGCATGTCCTCAGCCCGACGGTGGTGTTCTGCATCGCGGCGGTGTCCGGGCTGGTGCGCCCCTCCGACCTCGCCATGCGCAACGCGCTCGTCGCCGAGACGATGCCCGCCGATAGGCTGATGGCGGCGATGGGGGTGGCGCGGACGACGTCGGATTCGGCGCGGGTGGTGGGATCGCTGGCCGGGGCCGGGCTGTTCGCGCTGCTGGGGATGGGCTGGGCCTATCTGGTGGTGGCTTTGTTCTATGGCACCGGGCTGACATTGACGCTCGGTGTTGGCGCGGTGCGCAGCGCGGGGGATCGCCTGGCGCGGATGTCGCTGTGGCGGGACTTGCGGGAGGGGATGCGCTTCATCGCCGACTCACCGCAGTCCCTGGCAGCGATGTGGCTGGCCTTCCTGGTCAACATGACCGCCTTTCCGATGACCAGCGGCCTGCTGCCCTATGTCGCGCGGGAGGTGTACCACATCAATCAGACCGGCCTCGGCACCCTGGTGGCGAGTTTCGCATCGGGCGCGCTGACGGGGTCGGTGGTGGTGAGCCTGGCCGGGCGGCGGTTACAACCGGCGCGCATGATGATGGTCTTCGCCATGATCTGGTACGTGCTGGTGTTCGCCTTCGTCTGGATGCCCAACCCGGTGCTGGGGCGGGTGATGCTGTTCGCGGCGGGTTTCGCGCAGAGCCTGTCGATGGTGCCGATGGCGGTGATGCTGCTGCACAATGCCGGGGTGAAGTTCCGCGGCCGGGTGATGGGGGTGCGCATGCTGGCGATTTACGGCCTGCCGATTGGGCTGTTGGCCGCCGGATGGCTGATCGAGCATGTGGGCTTCGTCGCCATGGCCTCCAGCTACTGCATCTTCGGGCTATTGGCGACGATATGGATTGGGTTGCGATGGCATGCCGCGCTTTGGCCGGCCACCGCGCCGGCCAACGCAAGGTAAACCGAACCGGTCAGGGGGATTTCATCCCACGGGGCGCCCAGCCGCTGGCGGCGTCGGTATGACGAACGAGCGGGAGGCGGGAGCCACCGGCGATACCCGCCGGCTTTACAGCCGGGTCAGTGACAGGTGGGCCGCGCAGGCCGGCGTGCCGACATCGGCTTCCAATTTAGGCCCGGTGATCCGTCCTTTGATGATGATTGACGGGGAGGCGCCTGCTATCGCAAGCCCCTTTTCCTGATCGAAGAACGAGCCGTCGGCTGCCACTGGGGCCTCCAGCGGTACGCCCCACTTGTATTTCGCCACACCGTCCTTAACGACCAAAGTCACCCGGTCACGGTTGATATGCAGACAATGACCGCTGTTGTTGTTTTTGGTTTCGACCTGCGGCCCCGCATAAGTTCCGTCGAACGGGCTTGCCGCCTGCGCCGGTGCCCCCTGCAGCAGCAGGCATGGCGCCAACAGCAACGCTCTGCTGGACACGTATCCAAGGATCGATGTTGCCATGAGGCCAATCTCCTTTGAGCCAACCACGGCGGGATGACCGCGGGTGGAATGACGGAAAGTCTGAAACCCGCTCTCAGCAGTCATTCCGCTAAAGCGGCGCCGAACGATGGATCAACCGGTGATCCCTGGGATCGAATCTTGCGTATCCGAATTATGTCACAGGCGCTGTTCGAAACCAAGCAATCGTTGGTCCTGTTTTAGACCAACCCGTAAAATGAATGACGTACCGGCCGCTCCCTACCGTCATGGTCCGCGCAGGCGGACCACCCACGACTTTGTTGCTCTGATCTGCAAAGTCGTGGGTGGCGGGCCGGAGCCTGTCCTCGGGTGGGCGAAGCCCGACCCGTGGGCCCGCGATGACGGTAGGGAGCGGCCGGTACGTCAATGTCAACACGAACTGGTATTAGACGGGAGAAAGGCGTGGGTGCCGACCTGCGTCGGCATGACGGGTAACGATGGCCGGTGCGTCAATCATTATGCGCACCGCATAAAACCGCCACCGGCCATGGCGATTGGGGAACACGCGGGCGCCCGTCGCGATCGCCGTGTGACTAATCCTTGCGCCACCGTGGGTGTGGCACGCCCAAGCCCAGATTGCCGCGCAATGTCGCCGCCTCATATTCCGTCCGGAACAGGCCGCGCCGCTGCAACTCCGGCACCACCATATCGACGAAATCGCGCAACGACCCCGGCAGCCAGGCCGGCATCACGTTGAACCCATCGGCGGCACCGTTGCGGAACCAATGCTCCATGACATCCGCGATCTGCGACGGGGTACCGACGGCCAGCAGATGCCCGCGCGGCCCGGCGTTCAACAGGCACAGCTCCCACAGGGTCAGATTGTCGCGCCGCGCCGCTTCCAGCAGCAGGCGCTGGCGGCTCAGCGGCCCGTTGGTGTCGCCCATATCCGGCACTGGTCCGTCGAGCGGATAGGCGCTCAACCCGCCCACCCCAATCGTATGTTCCAGCACCGATATGCCGACGCTCGGATGGATCAGCGATTGCAGAAAATCGAATTTCTCCCGCGCCTCGGCCTCGGTCCGTCCGACAACCGGATAAATGCCGGGCAGAATGCGCACCTCGTCCGGGGAGCGGCCATAGGCGGGCAACCGGTTCATCACGTCGGCATAGAAGCCCGACGCCTGTTCGAAGGTGGTCTGCGCGGTGAACACCACCTCCGCCGTGCGGGCCGCCAGATCGCGCCCGATATCCGACGCCCCCGCCTGCACCAGGACAGGCCGGCCTTGGGGGGAGGCAGCGACGTTCAACGGCCCGCGCACGGCGAAATAGGGGCCGCGATGGTTCAGCGTATGCATCTTCGCCGGGTCGAAATAGACCCCGGACTCCTTGTCGCGGATGAAGGCATCCGGCTCCCACGAATCCCACAGCCCCGTCACGATTTCCGCGAATTCGCTGGCCCGGTCGTAGCGGTCGGCGTGCGCCACGTGCTGGTCGCGGCCGTGGTTGAATGCCTCCGCCTCGTTGTTCGACGTCACGAGGTTCCAGCCCGCCCGCCCGCCGCTGATATGGTCCAGGGAGGCGAACTGCCGCGCCAGCGTATAAGGCTCGTTGTAGGTGGAGGAGGTCGTGGCCACGAGGCCGATCCGCGAGGTCACCGCCGCCAATGCCGACAGCATGGTGATCGGCTCGAACTTCACCGTCTTCGCCATCCGGCCGCGGGAGTCCGGGGAGCCAAACACGCTGACCGCCGCGCTGTCGGCCAGGAAGAACAGGTCGAACAGCCCGCGTTCGGCGGTTTGCGCGACATCGGCGGCTTGCGCGAAGTTGGTGCCGGATTCGGCATAGGCGTCCGGGTGGCGCCAGGCGGCGACGTGCTGCCCTGTCTCATGCACGAAGGCGCCGAGTTTCATCATCCGGGGTGCGGTCATGCGATGTGGCCTCCGTCAGAACCCAGCAGTGGCAAAGCGCGCAATGTGCCGCGGTCGCCGCCGAGGATATTCGCCAGCACATACTGCACGCCGACGGCGCGCAGGGCAGCCACTTTCTGGGCGATGTCCTCAGCCGAACCATACAACGCCGCTTCCGTGCGGGCTTCCGGACGATCCGCCCAGGCGAGAATGTGGGAGCCGCCGTCGCGTCCGGGGGTTCGCGCCGCATCGATCATCCGTTGGTGACCGAGGGCGCGGCGGCGCAGCGCGTCCGGCACGTCGTCCGTGAGGCAGACATCGCGCGCGACCGCGACCGACATGGGGTCGAATACGCGACCGCTCCGCAGCACCGCCTCCCGATACAGCGCCAGCCGCGCGCCAATCACCGGGATCGGCGTGAACTGGTCGAGCAGCAGATGGTGCCCCCGCTCCGCCGCGCGCATGATCGAGGCATCCCGCCCGGCGCTGACCCAAATCGGCGGATGCGGGCGTTGGAGCGGGGGCGGCTCCAGGATGATCTCATCGAAGCGCCAGAACCGGCCGTGGTGGGAGAAGCGCTCGGGTGCGGTCCAGGCCTGGGTCATGACCGCCAGGGATTCTTCGAACCGGGCATCCGCCTCGGCATCATCCATCGCGAAGCCGGCGAATTCGTTGTGCCGGTAGCCGCGCCCGACCCCGAGGTCGAGCCGCCCGCCCGACAGCACATCCACGGTCGCGGCCTGTTCGGCCAGCAGGATCGGATTGTGCCAGGCCAGCACCATCACCGCGGTGCCGAGGCGCAACGTCGTGGTGCGCGCGGCGAGCCAGGTCAGCATGTGCAACGGCGCCGAGACCTGGCCCCAGCCGGTGAAATGATGCTCGGTCAGGAAGCAGCCGTGATAGGAGAGGGCTTCGGCCTCCAGCAGAAAGTCCAGGTAGGCATGATAACCTTTGGCAGGGTCATCGCGGGACGATTGGGCACCGCCGAACAGGCCGAAGCGCATGGATGGGACCTCCTGTCTAAAACACCCGGCATGGCGTCCCCCGATGTGACCACCGGGTCAAGCCCGGCGATGATACCCTTCCCCAGGGACAGCGCATGATTTTCTTCAAACCATCGTTAGAGCGTGATCGTTTGAAGTGGAATCACCCGAAAACGTGAATCACGCGACAAAACAGAGAGCCAGGCCATGATCGAACCCGTACGTTGATCCAACCTCAAACGATCATGGTCTAGGTGGCGGCCCGCCCCTTATTTGGGGATGGATCTGCTGGTGCCTCTGCTGGCGCGCCTGACGTCGATATAGGACGCCGGGCAGCTGTTTCTGAACATCTGCATTGCTCTGTTCGTCCTTGGCACCATGGCGATTCACGCCGCACTGT
>CAIUPC010000562.1 GCA_903900905.1 uncultured Acetobacteraceae bacterium | reverse complement strand
TTATCGGCGACCGGGTCCTGGGCCTGCTGATGGCCGAATGGCTGGCCGAACGGTTCCCGCGGGAGCAGGAGGGCGACCTCGGCCGCCGGCTGGCGCGGCTGGTGTCGCAGCCCGTGCTGGCGGGGGTCGCGGAAGCGCTTGATCTTGGCAGCGCGATCTCGGTCTCCGCCGGGGAGGCCAAGGCCGGGGTGAAGCAGCGGGCGACCGTGCTCGCCGATGCGCTGGAGGCGGCACTGGGCGCCCTGTATCTGGATGGCGGGATCGAGCCGGCCCGCGTTTTCGTGCGCCGGGCCTGGGACAGCGCGATGGTCGAACAGGCCGCGCCCCCCAAGGATGCGAAAACCGCGCTGCAGGAATTCGCGCATAAGCGGGTCAAAACCACACCATCCTATGTCGTGACCAACCGCTCCGGCCCCCCGCACGCGCCGGAATTCACCGTGACCGTGACCGTTGGGGCGTTCTCCGGCGTGGGTGTCGCGGGCAGCAAGCAAGCGGCGGAACAGGCGGCGGCGGCCGCGTTATTGGGGAGCATTGGCTCATGAGATGCGGTTTCGTCGCCATTGTCGGCGCGCCCAACGCGGGCAAATCCACGCTGCTGAACCGCCTCACCGGCGCCAAGCTGTCGATCGTCTCGCCCAAGGCGCAGACCACCCGCTTCCGGGTGCTGGGCATCATGATGCGCGGCGAAAGCCAGGTGCTGCTGGTGGACACGCCCGGCATCTTCCGCCCCCGCCGCAAGCTCGACCGCGCCATGGTCAATGCCGCCTGGGGCGGCGCGGCGGATGCGGATCTGGCGGTGCTGCTGGTCGATTCCAAGTTCGGTGCCACCGAGGACGTGAAGGCCATCGCCACCCAGCTCTCCGGCTCCGGCCGCCGCTGCTGGCTGGTGCTGAACAAGACCGACCTCGTGACGCCCGGCGCGCTGCTGCCGCTGACCGCGACCCTAACCAGCCTCGCCAGGTTCGAGGAAACCTTCATGGTCAGCGCCTCCAACGGCGATGGCATGATGGAGCTGATGGACGCTTTCGCCGCCGCGGTGCCCGACGGCCCCTTCCTTTACCCCGAAGACGACCTCACCGACCTGCCCGATCGGCTTTTGGCGGCGGAAGTTGTGCGCGAACAGATCTTCATGCAGACGCATGAGGAAGTGCCCTATGGCACCACGGTCGAAACCGAGACCTGGACCGAGCGCAAGGACGGCAGCGTCCGCATCGACGTTACCGTCTATGTGGCGCGGGCCGGGCATAAAGCGATCCTGATCGGGGAAAAGGGCTCCAAGATCAAATCCATCGGCGCCCGGGCGCGCCAGGATCTCGGGATGCTGCTGGAACGGACCGTGCATCTGTTCCTGAACGTGAAGCAACGCACCGGTTGGGATGAGGAAGGCGCCCGGCTGCGGGCCATCGGGTTGGAAGATCCAGGATAAGGTGCCGGGGGTCGGCCTCTTGCCCCTCATCTCCACCTGCCCCCACACTGGGCCATGCATTTCGATCTGAAACTTTGGCGGATGACGGCCGGCTTGCGGGGGCATATGGCGCTCGCGGTGCTGCTGGGGCTGGTGGCCCTCGGCCTTGGTATCGCGCGCTTCGCCTTCCTTGGCCGCTTTCTGGCGCTGGTGTTCGACCACGCCCCAACGGCCGATTTGATCCCGCCACTGCTTGCTGCCGCCGCCGCCATCGGCCTGCGCGCCTGGCTCGATCATGCCCGCGCCATGATCGCGCATCGCTCCGCCTTCGTGGTGCAGGAACGGCTGCGCGGCCACCTTTATGACAAGATCCTCGCCCTTGGCCCCGCCTGGTTCGGGGCGGAGCGGACTGGCGGGGTCATGCTCTCGATGGTCGATGGGGTGGAGCAGCTGCAGACCTTCTTCGGCCAGTATATCCCGCAGCTGACCATCGCCGTCTGCGCGCCCTTCGCCATCTTCGCCTTCATCGCCTGGTGGGATCTGCCGGTCGCCGCCGTCATGCTGGGCGCGGCGTTGTTCACCCTGATCCTGCCGGTGACCATCAGCCGGCGCACCGCCGCTGCCTCCCGCGGGCGGCCGCGCGCCTTCAAGGCCTTCGGGGAGGAGTTCCTCGACGCCGTGCAGGGCCTGCCGACCTTGAAGGCCTTTGGGCAGAGTGGGTCGTATGGGGCGATGCTGGCGGCGAAGGCGCGGGCGCTGTCGGACTCCACCTTCTGGGTGCTGGCGCTGAACGTGACCACGCGCGGCTTTACCGACCTCGGCACCGCCTTTGGGGCGGCGGCGGCGCTGGTGCTGGGTGCCGGGCGGGTGGCCGATGGCTCCATGAGTCTGGAGGCCTTGCTGATCGTCCTCATGGCCGGGACCGAGATCTTCCGCCCGCTGCGCGACCTGCGCGGGGTGCTGCACCAGGGGTTGAACGGGGAATCCGCCGCCGCCGGGATCAACGCGCTGCTGGACACACCGGTTGCCGCGCCCTCCGGCGGCATGCAGCCGACCGCCCTCACCCCCAGCATCGCCTTCCAGGACGTCGGCTTCGCCTATCCCGGCGGGCGGCGCGGCGCGCATCGGGGGCCGGATTTCAGCGTCGCCGCCGGGGAGCGGGTTGGCGTTGTTGGCCCCAGCGGGTCCGGCAAGTCCTCGATCGTGCGGCTGCTGCTGCGACTTTATGACCCGCAGCAGGGCCGCATTCTTATCGGCGGGCAGGACCTGACCAGCCTCGACCCCGACGCGGTGCGCGCCATGATCGCGGTCGTGGCGCAGGACACCTATCTGTTCCATGGCACCGTCGAGGAGAACCTCCGCCTCGGTCGGCCGGCTGCGACCGAGGCCGAAGTCATCGCCGCCGCCACCGCCGCCAATGCGCATGCCTTCATCCAGGCCCTCCCCCACGGCTACCAGACCCTGATCGGGGAGCGCGGCGCCGCCCTGTCCGGCGGCCAGCGCCAGCGCCTCGCCATCGCCCGGGCGCTGCTGCGGGACTCGCCGATCCTGGTGCTGGATGAGGCTTTGTCTTCGGTCGATGCCGAGAACGAGGCCACCATCCAGCAGGCACTGGACCGCCTGATGGCGGGTCGGACCACGCTGGTGCTGGCGCATCGGCTGTCCTCGGTCATTGGCTGCGACCGCATCCTGGTTCTTGGCGACGGCGCGGTGGTCCAGTCGGGCCGGCATGCCGACATGATCGCGGTTGATGGCCCGTACCGGGACCTGATGGGCCCGCAGGTTGGGGCCGCCCCCCAGGCCGAAGCCCTCGCTGCCTTGCCAGAAGACGCCCCGGAACAGCGGGACGCCGCGCGCGGGGCGGTCGTCGCCAGCCTGTCCGAGGACGCCGCCACCGTCGGCTGGCCCGCCACCATCCGCACCCTGATGCAGGTCGTGCGCCCCTATCGCGGTCAGCTCGGCATCACCGTGGTCTGCGGTATCGGCCGGGTCATCGCCTTCATCGCCGTGGGCATCTTCGGGGCCCTGATCCTCAGCGCGGTGCGCACCGGCGCCCCGCCCGGCTGGTTGGTCACCGCGCTGCTGATCGCCGCCCCGCTGGCCGGGCTGCTGCACTGGCTGGAGTCCTGGATCGCCCATGCCATGGCCTATGCCCTGCTGGCGGAGATGCGGATCGACCTGTTCCGCAAGCTCGACGCCCTGGCGCCGGCCTATCTGCTGCGCCGGCGCTCCGGCGATCTGATGGCGCTGGCGACCCAGGACGTTGAAACGGTGGAGTATTTCTTCGCCCATACCATCGCCCCCGCCATCGTCGCCGGGCTGGTGCCGGTGACGGTGCTGGCGGCCCTCGGCTGGATCGCCTGGCCGCTGGCTTTGGCGCTGCTGCCCTTCCTCGCCTATGCCGGGCTGTCGCCGGTGCGGGGGCGGGGGCGCATCGATGCGCTGGGCTCCGCCGCCCGCGGGGCTTTGGGCACGCTGGGGGCCTATGCGACCGAGACCATTCAGGGCCTGGCCGAACTGGTCGCCTTCAACGCCGCCGGCAGCCGCCGCGCCGGGTTCATGGACGCGGTGCGGACCTACCAGACCATGCGACTCCGCTTGCTGGCCGACCTGACGGTGCAGACCAGCATGCTGGAGGTGGCGACGGGGCTGGGCGGGCTGGCCGTCGCGGCGACCGGGGCCTGGCTGGTGGCGCAGGGGGCGCTGGCGCCGGGGATGCTGCCGCTGGTGGTGCTGATCTCGGTCGCGGCCTTCCTGCCGGTGTCCGAAATCGCCCAGGTCGGGCGGCAATTGGCGGATACCATCGCCTCCACCAGGCGGCTGCATGTGGTGCATGCGGAGCCGGTGACCATCACCGACGGATCCCGCCTGCCCGCCGCCCCCGCGGGCGGGGCCGCGCTGCGATTCGGCGATGTCCGCTTCACCTATCCCGGGCGCGGGGCGCCGGCGCTGGATCAACTCTCCTTCGATATCCCCGCCGGGGCGACGGTGGCGCTGGTTGGCCCCTCCGGCGCGGGCAAGACCACCATCGCCAATCTGCTGCTCCGTTTCTGGGACCCGGATGCCGGCGCCATCACGTTGGATGGGGTTAATCTGCGGGATCTGACGCTGGACGGGTTGCGCGGCCGGATCGCCCTGGTGTCGCAGGATACCTATCTGTTCAACGACACGCTGGAGGCCAATGTCCGCCTCGCCCGGCCCGACGCGACGCCGGAGCAAATCGGCCTGGCCCTGTCCCGCGCCGCCCTGTCCGGCTTCGTGGCGGACCTGCCGGAGGGTCTCGCGACCCGGGTTGGGGAGCGCGGGGTGCAACTGTCCGGCGGCCAGCGCCAGCGCATCGCCATTGCCCGGGCGTTCCTGAAGGACGCGCCGCTGCTGGTGCTGGACGAGGCGACCTCCCACCTCGACACGCTGTCTGAAGCCGCCGTGCGTTCGGCGCTCGACGCGCTGATGGCAGATCGGACGACGATCGTGGTGGCGCATCGGCTGTCGACGATCCGGGCGGCGGACGCGATTCTGGTGATGCGCGCCGGCCGGTTGATCGAGGCGGGCACGCATGAGGGCTTGCTGGCGCGGCGTGGGGTGTACGCGCGGCTGGTGGAGCGGCAGATGGCGGGGGGTGGGGGGTAGGGCTGGGGGAGGCGGTGGGCTTTGGGCGGTGGGCGATATTCTCCCCCTCCGCCTGCGGGAGGGGGTTGGGGGGAGGGGTTGGTCCCCCCGAAAGTCGTGCGGCTTTACCCCTCCCCCCAACCCCCTCCCTCAAGGGGAGGGGGAGAACTGTAAGCCCACCACCTGCGACGCAGCGGCACCGCCCAACCCCCTCCCTCAAGGGGAGGGGGAGAACTGTGGTTTGGCTGTCTGCCG
>CAIUPC010000561.1 GCA_903900905.1 uncultured Acetobacteraceae bacterium | reverse complement strand
GGTGCGCAGGATTTCGAGGGTCGTCCGGGCTCCCTCGGTAAACCCGTCCCCGGCGTCAAAGTCGCCGTCCTGACGCCCGATGGTTCGGAATGCGCCGCCAACCAGACCGGGGAAATCAAGGTCTGGCGGCATAATGCCTGGTTCCCGACCAAGGATCGCGGCCGGGTCGATGCCGACGGCTATTTCTGGCATGGCGGGCGGGCTGACGACGTCATCATCTCCGCCGGCTGGACCATCGGCGCGACCGAGGTGGAGGACGCTATCCTCAAACACCCCGCCATCGCCGAGGCGGCCGTCATCGGTGTCCCTGATCCCCTGCGGGGCCAGGTGGTGAAGGCCTTCCTGGTCGCCAGGCGCCCCGGTGATGACGCTTTGGCGGCCGAAATCCAGGATTTCGTGAGAACCCGCCTCAGCCAGCACGAATATCCCCGCATCGTGCAGTTCGTGACCGAGCTGCCGAAAACCCCCGCGGGCAAGGTAAACCGCAAAACACTGCGTGACCGCGAAGCGGCACGGGAGGATCCATGAGCGAGACCCAATTCCCCAAGATCACCGAGCGCGGCATGGATGCCTTGCGCGGCCGTATCGGCGTGCCGATTGAAAACACGCTGGAACCCTGGTGCCACGAGGCGACCCGCGACAATATCCGCCATTACGCGCACGGGATTGGGGACGATAACCCGCTGTGGTGCGATCCGGCCTATGCCTCCAAGACCGCATACGGGACGGTCGTCGCTTTACCGAGCTTCCTGTTCGCCACAAGCCGCATCGTGTCCGGCTATGTCGGCGGGCTGCCCGGCGTGCACGCGATGTGGGCCGGCGCCGACTGGACCTGGCACAAGCCGGTGCTGCGCAACGACGAAATCACCACCGAGGCCTGGCTGAAAGAGCTGATCGAGCACGAGACCAAATTCGCCGGCCGCGCGGTGCAGCAGATCTACCACGTCAACTTCTTCAACCAGCACGGCGACAAAGTGGCGGAGGCCGATAGCTGGTGCTTCCGCACCGATCGCGACATGGCGCGGGAATCCGGCACCAAATACACCGACGTCAAAGCCCGCGCGCCGCACCGCTACACCGAGGCGGAGCTGGCCGATATCTACAAGCACTACCACACCGAGGAAATCCGCGGCGCCACGCCCCGCTATTGGGAGGACGTGGCCGAGGGCGACGCGCTCCCCACCATGGTCAAGGGACCCATGACCGTCACCGGCTTCATTGCTTATGCGCAGGGTTGGGGCGGCCTCTATATCCGCGCCAACAAGCTGGCCTGGAAGCAGATCCACGCCCATCCAGGCCTGGGCATTCCCAACCGCTTTGGCATCCCCGATTGCCCCGAGCGCGTGCATTGGGAGCCGGAATTCGCCCTCATGGTCGGTGCCCCCGGCGCCTATGACTACGGCCCCGAGCGCAACTCCTGGCTGACGCATCAACTCACCAACTGGATGGGCGACGCGGGGTTCCTGCGCAAAGCCAGCTGCAAGATCCGCCGCCATAATCCGGAGGGGGACGCGCTGTTCTTCTCCGCCAAAGTGACGCGGAAATACAGTGAGGGCGGACGGCATCTGGTCGACATCGTCCAGGAAGCGCGGACCCAGACCGACGAATTGTCGGTGCTCGGATCCGGCACGGTCGAGCTACCGTCCCGCCTCTGACCATTGCCGCAGCAGGCTGGCAGCCATCTCCCGCCAGGCTTCGGCGGGGGAGGGCGCCGGCGTGCTGCTGGCTGGCGGCAGTGCCCGCAATTGCCCGATTGCCCGCGCCAGATCGACCGCGGTTGGCTCGCACAGGATCGCGCGCGGGGCGTTGGCCAG
>CAIUPC010000560.1 GCA_903900905.1 uncultured Acetobacteraceae bacterium | reverse complement strand
CAGCATCATCTGCTCGACGCCCAGATGGCGGCGCAACAGCTCGATATCTTCCACCAAATCCGGCGTCGTATTCTCCGTCACCGATCCAAGCGGCCGTGATCGGCCGGCGCCGCGTTGATCAAATATGATGATGCGCCATATACGCGGGTCAAAGAAACGGCGGTGCACCGCCCCTGCCCCGGCTCCGGGGCCACCATGCAGAAACAGCACCGGGCGGCCGGCGGGGTTGCCCGACTGCTCCCAGTACATGACATGGCGCTTGGACAACGGCAGGTGGCCGGTCTCATAAGGCTCGATATCGGGAAACAGATCGGTGCGTGCCATGCGGTCAATGGTATAGGCACGCGGATGGCCAGGGCAAAGGGTGCGATTGAGATGCGGCGTTTATGGATTGGATTGGGCGCGCTGGCCGGGCTGACCGCCACGATGATGGCGGCGCTGTCGGCGCACGCCTTCAGTGGGTTGGACGCCCACGCCCACACGATGATTGCCAGCGCCATTCAGATGCAGGGCTGGCACGCGCTGGCGCTGTTCGGCACCGGCCTCTGGGCCCCGCAAGGCGGCCGGCTCGCCGATGCGGCCGGCTGCGCCTTCACCGCGGGCCTGCTTCTCTTCTGCGGCGCGGTCTATGGGATCGCTCTGTACGGCGCCCCCTTTGGCGGCGTCGCCCCCATTGGCGGCTCATTATTCATGCTGGGCTGGGGCCTGATCGCCGTTTCCAGCGTGCGCGCCCGATGATCCGCTCCGCTTACATCGCAGCCCCAGGGTTCGAAGCCAAGCTGGTCGAGGAACTCACCCGCCGCGGCGTCACCATCGACCGCTGGCATGGGCTGATGGCGCTCAGCCGTGATGAGCCCGTCCCCGCCGCCTGGGCGCTGGATTCCTGGACCGCGCCGGTGGAAATCCCCGTGCCGTCGATCAAGGCCGCGGCCGACGCGCTGCGCGCCGTGCAGCGCAACTGGGCCGTCTACGCCGTCAAACACTTCCGCCGTATGACCTTGATCGGGGAACGCCTGCCCCCCGTTCACGTCCGCCCGCTGAAATTCCCCGCCGCCGCGCCGACGTCGCATCTCGGCGGCTGGACCTTGCTGTCGCCCGACCTGATGCTGGCCAGCCCCACCAAATCCAGCCCCTTCGTCAATGGCGAGTGTTTGCTGGAAGAAGACCGCGTCGGCCCGCCCAGCCGCGCCTATCTCAAACTGTGGGAGGCCTGCGCCCGCCTGCGCCGCTGGCCGCTGCCAGGGGAAACCTGCCTGGACCTCGGCGCCAGCCCGGGCGGCTGGACCTGGGCTTTGGCGAGCCTCGGCGCGGATGTCACCGCCGTGGACAAGGCGCCGCTGGACCCGGCGGTTGCCGCCATGCCGGGCGTGACCTGGCGCCAGGACAGCGCCTTCGCTTTAGCGCCCGAACCGGTGGACTGGCTGTTCAGCGACGTCATCGCTTACCCCGAGCGGTTGCTGGCGTTGGTGCAACGCTGGATCGAGGCCGGGGCGGTGAAACACATCGTCTGCACTATCAAGTTCCAGGGCGAAACCGCGCATGAGGCGGCCGAGGCCTTCGCGGCCATCCCTGGCGGACAGGTGGTGCACCTTTTTCACAACAAGCATGAGCTGACTTTTCTGTGGGAACGGCCGGGTGGAGCGAACGGCTCATGATCGGGCTTCATCCGCCCTGGAACCTGGCTGGGCGGCGGTTCGAGCCGTGATCAACGGGCCCCCTTCGCCTTTCATATGGCACCACCGGTGCGGGTAACGGGGTGAAAGAGGGGCTTCGTGTATGACGATATCCTTATTTAATCAGAAATATATTTATAAATAGACATCATAAACCGTTTTTACTACCCTCGGTTTATTGGCGCGCTGCGTCCGGAGGGCAGTCGCACGACAAATATCAATTTCTGGGGCGCTTACCCCCTATTCAGTGCGAGACCGTAAACCTATTAAGACAAGAACACGGTTTTCAGACCCGCATCGACTCACCAATCTTACGCAGACTGACATCGTATCGTCATTTGATTCTAATACTTAACTAATCCCATCCAAAAAAATATTCCTCCACGCATCAATTTTTGATCAAATCCCCTTGTCAGCCCCCAAAATGGCATTTACCGTCAATAGTAATAGAGGATAAAGGGGTCTTGGTATGACGATCAGGCGAAGCAATCGCCCTTCCTTCCGCTCCACCGCACGGGCGGCAGCCGTCGCCTTCACCCTGACCGCGGCCGCTTTTAGCAGCCATCGGGCCGCCGCGCAAAATACTGTGTCCTGCGATAATATGTCATCGATTGGAAACGACACACGGATCAACATCACCCAACACAAAGCAAGTGTTCAGATCGAAGTGTCCCGGCCAAACAGCGCTGGCCGGAAACTTGAAATCGAATACGGTGATGAGCTCTATTCCAAAAAATTCGGCGCCGACGGCAAGCTCCGCACCAGTTTTGCCCTGACCGCGGTGGAAAACTCATTCGTCATCACCATGAGCGAAACCCAGCCGCTGAGTTGTAAGGCAACCGTCACGGACTTTAACAAGGTCTATCGAGCCATCCTGCGCTGGCGCGATCCGGTGCAGCTCGACCTCGTCGTGCTTGAACCAGGCTCACAGCTTGGCTCCAGTGGCCATGTTTCAATGGCACGGCCCAACGCCCAGCTCACCCAGGGCATTGGCCAGATCGACGTGGCCAGCACCGCCCCGGCTGAGGGCGCGACCGGTGAAATTTCCTATGTCGTTAGTGAGCTGAGTGCAATCCCGGCAGGGGGGAATTTCCGCTACCGGCTGGATTATGTAACCCGCGGCAATCAGCCGGAAATGCCATACTGCGATGAAGGCGCGCTCGCCACGCCGGCATTCGAACTCATCCTGCTCGATCGTGGCACCGTGAGCACCCGCAAGCTGGGCCTCAATCGCCTCCGCTGCAAAGAAACAATTCCCGAAGGCAGCCAACTGCTGCCACTCCGGCAGTAAAGCCGGCTAACGTTCACGCCACCGCATCAATGAGCCTGGACCGCGCAAGGGCGCGATCGGCGCAACCAAAGATACCCGGAGACTGTTGGCAATGAAATATGTGCTCACCGCCGCTGCCCTTGCCTTGTCCAGCCTCGCGGCTGCCGTCGCTCCCGCCACGGCGCAACCGCGGCCGGCGCAGGATATTCTGATCCGCCTGGCTGGCGCCGATACTATCGGCGAAAAAGGCGCCCTCGAATTGGCAACCAGTTGGACCAAACAACTGAAATTCAGCGGCTTCCGGGTCGATCAGGGGACCGACCCGTTCGAATATGACGTGGTCGCGCAAGGCGCCGAAGGCACCCAGCGCCTGCGGATCCAGGTCCGCATGAAGGGCGGCAACGAGGCCGGCCTCGAAGCGCTGCTCCGCGGCCAGGCCGACTTCTGGATGGCCTCCCGCCCGGCGAAAGAGGGCGACCTTGAGGCGATGCGGAAAAAGAACATCCCCAACCTGCCGCCGTTGGCGCAATTCCAGCAACCCGGCGTCGAAAACGTGATCGGGCTGTCCGCGCTGGCGATTGTGATCAGCCCCAAAAACCCGATCACCGGCATTTCGCCCTCGCAGATCAAGGACATGTACCAAGGCCGTATCACCAACTGGTCCGGCATCACCGGCGGCACCAATACGCCCGTAAGCCTGTACGGACTGATCCCGGCGCATGGGGAATCCGAAACCTTCTGCGCTCAGATCATGGGCAACACAGATACCAAGCGCTGCGTCGAAACCTTCTCCCGCCTTGCCGCACCGCCAATACAAGAGCCAGAGGATATGGCCGACGGCGTCTCCAGCGCGGCCGGCGGTATCGGCTATGTTGATCTCAATCTTAAGCGCGGCGCCCGCGCCGCACCGGTATCGTTCAATTGCGGCCAGGGCGTGGAACCCACCCTGTTCCGCATCAAGGCGGAAGAATATCCGCTGACGCAGCGCCTTATTCTCTACAGCATGCCCGGCCGCGCATTGAACCCGGCGGCCAAGGCCTTCTTGCAGTTCACCTACAGCCCGGCCGGCCAGGCGGCGCTGGCCGCCGCCGAACTCGCCGATCTGTCGGCCAGCACGTCGGATCCGGATTACGCGTCGCTGCGGCTGGATACGATCCGCGAAACGATGGATAACGGACGCACCCGGGTTCGGGTGGGCGAGGTCAAGAACTTCGAAAAGGCCATCGCCGGCGCAGATCGTCTGACCGTTACCTTCCGCTTTCAATCCGGCACCAACAATCTGGACAGCAGGGCGGAAGCGGATATTGGCCGCCTCGCCGCATTGATGCAGCAACCGCCCTTCAATCAATCCGATATGGTGTTGATTGGCTTTAGCAGTTCCGGCGGCGAATATACCGAGAACCGTATTCTGTCGCAGGAACGAGCCGATACCGTGCGTGATCGCCTGGCCGCGGCCGGCGTGCGCAATGTGACCACACTCGGCGTGGGCCCCGCCGGCGCGGTGGCCTGTAACCTTGACCCGACGGCAGCGTCGCAGAACCAGCGCGTTGAAGTGTGGCTGCGCAAGCGCGGCTGACCGCCTCCCCTGATCGTGCGGGTTAGCGTCCCGGCTAACCCGCTCGATCAGGATCAAATCGACACGCTTGCCGCACAGCCCCAAGAGCCGCTAGCCTCCTGGTTAAATAAAACCAAGGAGCGTCCCATGGCAGACAGGCTCATCTCCGCCGACAACCACATCGATATGACCTATTGCCCGCCCGATCTCTGGTCGGACGCGGCGCCGGCCAAGTGGAAAGGCCTCGTCCCCCGGACTGAGGAGCGTGACGACGGCCTCCACTGGATCGTCGATGGGGCCGATCAGGGCATGTGGAACGGGGTTGGCCCCGGCTTCGGCAAATACGAAAAAGGCTCCTTCACCCATGTCGATGAGATGGCCGAACTCGGCTTCGCATGGGACTACCGCCGCGGCGCCGTGGCCCGGCCGACAACCCCGGAATGGCGGGTCAAGGACCTCGACCTGGACGGGGTGCAGGCGGAGATCGTCTATGGCTGCCTGCGCATCAACGAGATCATCGGCAACTTCGAAATCCGCGACTGGGCCGACGCCGTCTACAACGACTGGGTCGCCGATTTCGCGAAGCAATCAGACCCCAACCGGGTCTTCCCCCTCGCGCTGATCCCGAACGCCGATCCGAAAGTGGCGGCGGCGGAGGTGCGGCGCTGCGCGAAATTGGGATTGCGCGGGGGCGATCTGGCGTTCAAGGGCATGGGATTGCCGCTGTGGCATCATGACTGGGACGCGCTGTGGGAAGCGAGCGCGGAATGCAAGTTCCCGGTCTCCTTCCACTCCACCGGCTTCAAGGCGGTGCGCGCGCCCGACAATCCCGCCATGGAAAAACAGTATTTCACCGAATGGCGGCTGGTCCGCTCGGCGTTGTTCCAACTCGATACGATGGAGGTGCTGGTATCGCTGCTGGCATCCGGCGCCTGTGAGCGGTTTCCTGATTTCAATTTTGTCCTCGGTGAATCCGGGGTGACCTGGTTGCCGTATGTCTTTGATCGCCTGGACACCGAGTACCACGACCGGGCCCGGTCATTGGGATTCAAGATGAAGCCAAGCGACTATTTCCGCCGCCAGGGCTACGTGACCTACCAGCAGGACAAATTTCTGGAGCCGATCGTGCCGCTGATTGGGGAGGATCGGATCATGTGGGGTTCGGATTATCCGCACCCCGACTGCCTATGGCCGGACTCGCACCGGATCCTCGGGGAGAATTTGGCGGGTTTCTCGGAGTCCACCCGGCGCAAGATCGTGCACGACAACGCGGCGAAGTTGTACAATATCAGCTGATGGCCCGCCATCCCTGGGCTTGTTCCGGGAACCGTCAGCGGCAAAAGCCGTCATCCCCGGGCTTGTCCCGGGGACCAATCGCGGCACAAACAGAAACCTTGGTCCCCGGGACAAGCCCGGGGATGACGGCTTTGGAGGCCGTCGCCGCTTATGTTAGCGCCCGTGAAGACAAGCACGCGGATGACGGTTTTCAGAGCCCTCGCCCCCCACCAAATCAGATCAGCTCCCGGGCTCCCCATGCACGAGGGCCAGATACAGGTCCTTCCAGTCTTTCGGCTCCGCCGCGATCACCCCCGTCCGGTGCAGAAACCCCGCTATCGCCATCACACCATGCGGTGCGACATCGAAGGTCGTGCCGGGGATGCGAATGATCTCCTCGATCTCGGCAACCGGGGTCTTCTCCCCCGACACCGCCAGATAGGCCTCCGCCGCGCGATGCGGGTCTGCGGTGATATAGGCAGCCGATTCCTTCAACGCGGCATAATAGGCGGCCAGCACCTTGGGGTTTTCCTCAGCGAATTTCACCGTCAGGAAGATGGTGCCGCTCGACATCGTGCCACCCAGAATCTCTTCGGTCGTGGTCACCAGATGCACGCCCGGGGCACGCAGTTCCGCCTGCATGTAAGGCGGGATGGAGAAATGGCTGTTGATCTCCGTGCCACCCAGCAGCGCGGCCATCGCATCCGGGTGTCCGCGCGTGACGGTAATCGCATCAAAATGGTCCGACTTCCCGGGGCCGTACAGCTTCTCCGCGGCCATCGCCAGCAGGATCGCCTGGGTCGAAGACTTCACGCCCGGCGTCGCGATGCGATCCTTGTCGGACAGGTCCGCCAGCGTTTTGACCGCCGGATTGCGCGTCACCAGCCCGAACGGCACCGAGCCGTAGGACGACAGGCCCTTCACCGCCAGCCGCCCGCGCCCCTTCGCCCAAAGACCCAGAAATGAGGGAATCCCCGTCGCCGCCGTATCGATCGAACCCGCGATCAGCGCATCCGTCATCGCCGGCCCGCCCGAGAACCGCGCATAAGTGACCTTGAGGTCGGGGATCCCCAGCGCCGCCGCCTGCTTCTCGATCATCTTCTCATGCTCGATGACCGCGAACACGAGGTAGGTCATGCCGCGCTGCACCCCCAGGCGCAGCTCGTTGGTTTCCGCCCGTGCCGGCGCCAAGAGCGCCACCGACAGAACGGCCGTCAGAAAAAAGCGGATCATTATGCGAACCTGTACAAACGGGCGGCAGTGCGGCCGATAGCGTCGCGGGTGGCGGCATCCGGAATGGCTGCCTCGAACCAGTTCACCGTGTCGCGGTAGCTAATCTCATCCTCATGCCCGACAAAGGGCCAGTCGCTGCCGAACAGCAACCGCTCCGGCCCTGCCTCGGCCAGCAGCCGCGCCGCCAAAGCCGGATGGTCGCAGCCCGGCGACCGGTAGGGGCCAGAGACCTTGACCCAGCCACGGCCGGAGCCGAGCGCCCGCAGCGCCGCCTGAAACCCCGGTGAATTCTCACCGAGCTTCGGGTCGGGATTGCCGTAATGATCAATCACCAATTTCACCCCGGCGTTCAGCAGCAGCGGGGTCATGCGCGCGATCCGGTCGCCCTCCGCATAGATATGCACATGCCAGTCCAGATCAGCCACCCGCCGCAACAGTCGCTGGTACGCCGGGGAGCTCAGGTCCGGGTCCCCCGCGTAATTGCGGAGCGAAAAGCGGATACCGACGATGCCGTCCGCGTCCATCGCCCGCAGCTCCGGCAAGGTCACATCCGGCTCAACGATCGCCGTGGCGCGCAACCGGCGATGGGTGCGCAGCGCCTGCAAGGTGTAATCGTTGAAGCTGCCCATGAAACTCGCCGCCGCGATCACCCCGAACAGCACCCCGTTCGCATCCAGCGTGCGCAGGAAATCGAGGTCGGTGAACGACCGCTCCGGCCGGTGCGTCGCGGTGGGGATGACGGGGTGTTCGGCCAGATAAATATGGGCGTGGGTATCAACGAAGGGACCTGGGTTCATGGCGCACTCTCTTGGATCGATGTTGCCCTCAGCCTACCAAGATGCGCGGCGGCGGTCACCCACCGGTGGCCCATCCCCCCAACCGGGTCTAGAGTTGCCATCGGACAACAGGGGCACCGACGCGATGATGACGCCTCCCAGGCCGGGCGAACCATTCGTTCTGATGACGTGTCATGGCACCATTGTCCAATACGTCGCGGCGGCGGACAGGCTCATACACGGCCCAATCGGCCAGGACAGTCCGGTGGTGGAACTGGTCCGCCGCGGCGATGAGGCGTCGTTGAGCTGGCGAAACGCCAGCAGCGATCACCCGCTCGGCCGCGCGACCCCAGGTTCGGAACACCTGACCGCCATGCTCGTCGCCACCGCGCTATCATTGCAGGAGACCGGACCGCGCCGGGTGAACCTGTCGCTCGGGGGACGCTACCTGTGCGCCGAGGCCGATGGAACCCTGGCCTTATCCCGTGATGTCGCATCGGATTGGGAACACTTTCTGCTCCTGACTGGGGCTGAATATGCGCTGTTGCTGCGCATCCTCGGCAATCGCTGGATCGACGATCAGACCGGGATAATCCTGCGCCCGGTCCTCGCCACCGCCGGCGCCCAACCGGTGGTCAGTTTTGGCGAGGACGCGATTTCGATCCCGGACCTGCTCGCCGCGGCCAGCAACGCCGAACGCGGGCCGAACGCGTTATGGCTGCCGGTCGCGGGATGGAAATTGCGCCTGTTCCGGCTGTACCGGCCGCTGGCTTATCTCGTCGCCTATGGCGACGACGCCATTTTCGATTGTGCGGCGATCGCAATCCGCTGCCTGTTCGAGTTCGGGCAGTGGGACGGGGACGTATTGTTGATCACCGATGCGGACCACGCGGCCTTCGCGGAACGATTGCCGGAATGGATGCGGGCCCGCCTGCTCATCGCCGCCGCCCCGGCCAACGACGTGCTGGACTATACTTTACGCCGCTACGGCATCGCCGACTGCGCCCAGGCCTGGGACTACCAGCCACTGTTATATATCGACACCGATGTCATGTGCGACCGACCGCTCGCCCCCTTGCTCCGCGCCCTGGTGGCGTCACCGCTGGTGCATGCGTTTCCGGAAATGCCCCTGGCCGGCGAGAATGATTATTACGGCGTTTCGCTGCTGCGCGCCGATTCTCTGCCCTTCTCACCGGGGGAACCCGGATTTTCCAGCGGCATCATTGGCTTTCGCAGCGTCGGCGAACACCGCGCATTGTTCCAGGCCATCATGCGCTCCACCCTCGGTCTCGCCGCCACACTCGGCCGGCGGGATGCGTTCGAGTATTATGATCAGCCCTTTTTCAACTATGCGGCGCGCAAAAGCGGCATGGTCACCGGCGCTGTTATGCAGCGCTTCGCGACGATCCAGTTCAGCCATTGGCCGCCGCTATCGGCTCCGCTGCGCAAGGGCCTGGTCCATTTCGCTGGCGGCGTCGGCAAGGCCCGGCCGAAGCTGGAGCAGATGACCGACTATGCCGCCCTGCTGCGTAAGGCGGCGGCTTTGCCCTGACCGCTGCCTGTCATCACCCAACCGCGCGCAGCACCGCGTCGCAAATCCGCTCCACCGCCACGTCATCCAGATCCGGATGCAGCGGCAAAGCCAGAATGCGGGTCGCCAAATCCTCCGACACCGGCAGCGCCGAACCATCATGGGCATCACGATAGGCGGGCTGGCGATGCAGCGGGCGCGGGTAGTAGATCGCCGTCGGCACGCCGTCTTCGCGCAGGGCTGCCTGCACCGCATCGCGCTTCGCGCCATCCTTCAGCAGGATGGCATAGATCGCCCAGGCGCTCGTGCTATCCGGCACGCGCATGGGCGTCATCACCGCATTGCCCAGCCGGGAATCGTAATATGTCGCGATCTTCTCCCGCGCCGCCAGTTCCTCCGGAAACACCGCCAGCTTGGCCAGCAGCACCGCCGCCTGCAGCGAATCCAGCCGCCCGTTCATCCCCGTCCGAAGCACCTCATACCGGGTCGGCCCCTCACCATGCGTGCGCAGGCTGCGAAACAAGGCCGCGCGCTCGTCGCTTTCGGTGAACAGCGCACCGCCATCGCCATAAGCGCCCAAGGGCTTGGAGGGGAAGAAGCTGGTCGCCGTTGCATCCGCCTGCGTGCCGAGCATCGTGCCATGCAGCGAGCCGCCAAAACTCTGGGCGAGGTCGTCCAGCGTGAACAGCCCCTCCCGCGCCGCGATGGCGGACAAAGCGGGCCAATCGGCGGGCTGGCCGAACAGATCGACGCCAATAATGGCGCGCGGCTTCAACACGCCAGCGGCGCGCACCGCGGCGATCCGCTGTTCGAGATGGGCCGGATCCATCTGGAAGCTGCGCGGATGCACGTCCACGAAGACGGGCGTCGCGCCCAGCACCAGCGGTACCTCGGCGGTCGCAGTATAGGTGAAGGCCGGCAGGAACACGGCGTCGCCGCGGCCAATACCCTCGGCCATCAAAGCGATTTGCAGCGCGTCGGTGCCCGAGCTCACGCCCACGCAATGCTTCGCGCCGCAGAACCGCGCCAAAGCGGCCTCCAACTCCGCGACCTCCGGGCCCATCACGAACTGGCAATGCGCCAAGACAGCATCGATCCGCTGCCGCAGATCGGTCGCGATCCGCGCCTGCTGCGCCTTGAGGTCGAGGAAGGGAATCGGGGCGCGGGCCGTCTCGGTCATGGTGTCTCTCTCATATCCAGTCTCACGCGCGGGCCCCATCCGAGGCACCGTTGGCGTTATGTTCAAATTCCGGGATCAGGCGCCCCAGCAGCGCCACCGCCATCCGCGGCTGCGCACCCCGGCACGCCGCCCCCACCTCATCCAGCGCCCGCCCAATCATCGCCAGATCGGCTGTCCGCGGTGTCGCCATGAGGAGGCCTGGATGGCCGATGGGACTCGGCGGTTCCTTGCCATGGAACAGTTCCTCAAACAGCTTTTCGCCTGGGCGCAGGCCGGTGAAGCGAACCTCCACATCAATATCCGGGCGCAGGCCGGCGAGCCGGATCATCTGCCGTGCCAGATCGACGATCTTCACCGGTTCGCCCATATCGAGGACGAAAATCCCGCCATCGCGCCCAAAGGCCAGACCGCTATCGGCCGCGCGCAACACGCTGGCCTGCAGCACCAGGCCCACGGCTTCGCGGACGGTCATGAAATAGCGCCGCATATCCGGATGCGTGACCGTCAAAGGCCCGCCCCGCGCCAGCTGGTGCTGAAACAGCGGCACGACCGAGCCGGTGGAGCCCAGCACATTGCCGAACCGGACGGTGATGCACCGCATGCCCCGCCCGCTCGCGCTCGCCTGCACGTCCAGGGCCTGGCAATACATCTCCGCCAGCCGCTTGGACGCGCCCATGACGCTGCTGGGATTGACGGCTTTGTCGGTCGAGATCAGCACCATCGCCAGCGCCCCGACCGCCCGCGCGGCATCGGCGACGATGCGGGTGCCGATAGCGTTGGTCAGCAGGCCCTCCGCCGGATTGGCTTCGACCATCGGAACATGCTTCAGCGCCGCGGCATGAAACAGCAGTTCCGGGCGGCACTCTTCGAACAAGGAGCGAATACGCGCCTCGTCGCGGATATCGGCGATCACGGTGCGGCGCGGCACCGCCGGGTGCGACTCGGCCAGTTCAAGGTCGATCTGCCACAGGGCATATTCGCCATTATCGACCAGCACGAGCATCGATGGCCCGAAGGCGGCGAGCTGACGAACCAGCTCGCTGCCGATAGTGCCGCCGGCGCCGGTGACGACGACCCGCCGGCCTTGAATCAGGCGCGCCATGCCGTCGCGATCCAACGGCACCTGCGGCCGGTTCAGCAAATCCTCGATCGCGACCGGCTTCAATTCGAGCATGCCGGCTTTGTCGGCCACCATCTGGGTGTCCAGCGCCATCGGCCCCGGTGCCCGCCGGATCAGCAGGCCGAAGCGATTGGCCTGCTCGATGATCGGTTGCAGGAAGGTGCTGGAAGGCTCGGTCGCCGCGACCACCAGCGCTTCCGGCAGCCGTCCCTCCGCCCGCAGGCGTTCGAGCACGTCGCCGATATCAGCCACGGCGCCGAGGATTGGATGGCCCTGGATCCGGCGCCCGGTCAGCCGCGCGGCGGGCGTCAAAAGCCCTTCAACCGTGAACGCCTTGCGCCGATCACGGGCGAGCGCGCGGAGGAAGACATCGGCGTCCTCGGCGCTGCCGACAAGCAGCACCGACGGCTTATCGGAACCGCCCGAACCGGTGGTGCGGCCCATCCGCATCCGCCCGTAAAACACCCGCGGCAGGCCCAACAACACCAGCAGCGTCAAGGCATGGATGACTGGCAAAGTGGGATTGGCGAAGGGCAAACCGGTGACCAGCATCAGCACCGCGAACAATGCGGCACCAACCATGCTGCTGGTCGCGACGCTCCAGAGATCCTCGAGCCCGGCGAAGCGCCAGTATTGCCGCGACAGGCCAAACGGGCCGCCCGCCAGCAGCAGCGCCGCCGCACCCGCCGGCAGCAGCCAGAGCGGATGCGCGATGTCGCCGCCGGGCGCGGCAATCCACCGCGCGACCGGAACCGCCAACGCCGCGAGGAGCCCGTCCAGCGCGAAGTTCAGGCATATCTGAAAAAGCGATCTGGCCGCCTGCATGAAGCCATCATAACGCAGCGCAGCATAAAGTCATACCCGATCGAGGGTGACTTCTTGTTGCAAGCCGGCCATGCACTGAAACATACTCTCTCCACGGCCGCCCCTGAATGACGGACCGAAAAACAAGCTGCCCGTCCTCAAGAGCGGGTTTCCAGGGAGTATGCTTTCATGTCGACACGCGTAAACCGCCGCGCCGCGCTCAAGCTCGGTGCGGCCAGTGCCGCCTTACCACTGGTCAATATCCGCACCGCCGGGGCCGCCGGGAAACTCAAGCTGGCTCTTTGGGATCACTGGGTCCCCAGTGGCGATGCCGCGCTGCAAAAAATCGTTGATGCCTGGGCCGAGAAGAACAAGGTTGAGGTCCAGGTCGATTTCCTCACCGCCATTGGTGAGAAGATCAATATCACCATGGCGGCCGAGGCCCAGGCCCGCACCGGCCATGACATCTACGCCTTCGATATGTGGACGGTACACGAGTTCGCCGACAAGCTGATGCCGGTCGACGACATCATGAAGACTTTGATTGGCCAGTATGGCAAAATCAGTAAAGCCTATGAATATCTGGGCATCGCCGAGGGTCATTGGCGCGCCATGCCCGTCGGCTGGGGTTCGGCGCCGCTGACGCCCTGCGCCCGCATCAGCATGATGAAGAAATACGCCGGGATCGACGTGCAGGCCTGGTATCCCGCCCATGAATCGACGCCGGACGCCGCCAAGGACTGGACTTATGACACCCAGCTCCGCGCCGCCGAAGCCTGCCATAAGGCCGGTTTCCCCTTCGCCTTCGGGTGCGGTTCCGGCAGCACCGACGCCCGCCAGACCTGGGGCGCGACGTTCGGGGCCTTCGGGGCCGATTTGATCGATGCCAAGGGCAATGTGACGGTGGACAGCGACAATGTGAAAATCGCTCTGGAATACTGCAAAAAGCTGATCCCGTTCCTGCCCACCGATACGGTCAGCTATGACGATGCGTCCAATAACCGTGCGCTGATTTCCGGCAAATCAGCGATGATCTGGAACCCGCCCTCCGCCTGGGCGGTGGCCAAGCGCGACAACCCCCAGCTCGCGGCCGATTGCTGGACCTTCCCCAATCCGAAAGGACCCAAAGGACGGCTGGTGCCGATGCGGCCGTATTTTTGGGGCATCTGGGATTTCGCGCAGAACAAGTCCGCCGCGAAGGACCTGCTGCTGCACCTCGCCCAGCGTGAACAGGTCGAGCCGATGGGCGCCGCCGTCGCCGGCTATGATATCCCGCCCTTCCAGTCGATGACCGACTTCAAGATCTGGACCGAGGTGGGACCGCCCGCGGGCACGATCTTCAACTACCCGATCCGGCCCTGGCATGATGCGGAGTATTACATCACCGGCTCCTCCGGCCCGCCCGAAATCGCGGTCCAGATCTGGAACCGCAGCGTCGTCCCGGGGATGGTGTCGCGGATGGTGTCGGGCCAGTCGATCCCGCAGGTCATCGCCTGGGCGAAGGACGAGATTTCGGGCTTCGTTCGCTAGATTTGAGTCCTTTGCCAAAAGCGTTAACCTCCTGTCCATAAGACAGGGGGTTAACGCCATGGCCGCGCTGACGATCACCAAACTACACCCTTCGCTGGGCGCCGCGATCTCCGGCGTCGATCTCAGCCATCCACTGGATGCTGAAACCCGAGCCGCCATCTATAACGCGCTCGGGGAGCATCTGGCGCTGGTCTTTCACGACCAGACGCTGACGCCGGCGCAGTACCTTCAGGCCGCCAGCATCTTCGGCCCGCCGATGCGCCAGCATTATTCCCAGCACAACATGGCGGATTACCCGGATATCGGCCTGATCTGGCACCGCAACGGCCAGGAACCGGCGGAAAGCTGGCACACCGATCACACCAACCGGCTGCGCCCGCCCGCGGCGACGCTGCTATACGGGATGGAGATCCCCTCCGCTGGCGGCGGCACCAGCGTGGCCAATATGCGCGCCGCCTTGGCCGCCTTGCCACCGGACGAACGCGACCGTCTGGCGACGCTGAAGACCGTCAACCGGCTGGATCGTGGCAAGTCCGATACAAGGACCGAGGATATCGAAGCGTTCGACAAGCCGATCATCCATCCGATGGTACGCACCCATGCCACCCATGGATCAAACGCCGTCTATTTCCATATCGGCAAGACCGATCGCATAGAAGGCTGGAGCCCGGAGGCCTCAGGCACCTATCTCGAAGACCTGCTGGAACGGATGATCACGCCGGAAATCGTCTACACCCATGCCTGGCGCAAGGGCGACCTGCTGGTGATCGATGACCGCGCCACCATGCACCGCGCCCATAGCGACTATGACCGCACCGAAAGCCGGGTGCTCTGGCGCATCATCGCCGAGGGCGATCGGCCTGTCCTTCTGTAGGCTGGCTGAGATGCGCGTTTGCGCCGTGAAACGGAGAATTCATGCGCCTAAATGCCGTTCGGGAATTGACAAAGACGGCGCGCCGGGCGAGAGCGGATCAGTACCTGGCCGCAATCCGTTAGTATTTTGGGATACTGAAAACATGGTCCGACACGCCGTTTTTAAGAACCTCCGCCAAGCCGTGATGGCCTTAGCTATCGGGACCGCCACGATCGGCAGCGCCCAGGCTTCGACCTTGCTGCCGCTGATCGACCTGTCGAACACCTTCGGGGATCTGTCAGGGGCATTCGCCGAAAATGGCTACACCGTGGTCTTCGCCCCTTTTAACGGCGGCAATATCTTCAACATCCCAGGCGTCGAACTGGCGCCAGGACGCCCGACAACGGCGGGCAGGTCATCATCACCGCAACGGACATGTCGGTCTTCGCGTTCGTCGGCATCGACATCATCGCCGACAGCGGCAGCCCCAATCTGACAGTCCAGGGCCTGTTGAACGGCGTGACCGTGGCGACCGACATTTTGAACACGTCGTCGGGCACCTTCGTGACCGCCAATGCTGTTTCGCTCAATGGCCTGGCCGTCGACGAATTGATCATCACGGGCGACCGTAACGACACCAACGCCGTGGGCTTCGCCAATCTCCAGGTCGGGCCAGTGCCAGAACCCGCCAGCATCGCGCTGTTCCTCGGCGGTGCAGCCGTTCTGGGCGCCGCGCGCCGCCGTCAGGCGCGCTGATCACACCGGCTTCAACGAGCCGGACTGACGACTGCCAAACCGGTTGCCGTGCTGATCCGTCCAGGCCAGCACGGCGCAACCAGGCGATTATCGGCCCATGGATAAGCCAGCCGGTATCACCGCGCGCAGCAAGGCGATCGCGTCGTGCCTCATTACGGCGAGGATGAACGCCGCCGATAGCCAGACCTCACAGGCTTCGGTGAACAACGCCCCGCCGTCATGATAGGGGTCGATTCCAAGCGGGCTAACCAGATGGAAGAAGATCGCCCCTGACATAACCCCCAGCGCGAAGGCCGCCCCGAACACCCGTGTCCGCGGAACCACGACCAGAATCGACGCCGCGATCTCCATGAACGCGACAAACAGGCGGAACGGCTTCTCATAGCCGTGGATCCAGAGCCAGTCTGACAAAATGGTGAACAGATAGACCGAGCCTTCATTGCCGGTCAGCTTATACTGCTCATACCAGAGCAAGGTCCCTGCGATGAACAATGCGGCGGGCCAGGTCAGCAGGCGAAGAATACGGTCCATGTTCGGTTCCCTTGGGGCATGAGGTTCTCACCTCTGACACCCCAAAGGATCAAACGTTACAGCCTAAACCGCCGCCACTTTCACCAGCTTCTGCAAACACCGCACCGGCTTCGGTTTCGGCACATCCGGGAACGAACGCGACCAGGAGGTATCCGCGACCTCCCCCACATACAGATCGCCGTGCGAATCCACTGACATGCCATGCGGCGAAATGAACTGCCCCGGCCCGGCGCCGCGCGCCGGTGATGCCTCCACGGTTGCCAGCAGCGTGCCCTTCAGGTCCATGACGCTGATCCGCGGCCCGATATTCGGATGGTCGCGGTTCACCGGCAGGTGCGGGCCCAGTTCGGCGATGTAGCATAGCGGACAGGCGCCGCCGGTCATGAAGAGCCCGCTCGGGCGGTGCAGGTTGTTCCACTGCGTCTCATACTTGCCATTGCCGTCGAACACCTGCACGCGGTGATTCTCCCGGTCCGCGACATAGACCCAGCCATCGGCATCGCAGCAGATGTTGTGTGCGATGTTGAACTGACCCGGGCGCGTCCCCGGCCCACCCCAGGACAGCAGGCGCCGCCCATCGGGGGCATATTTATGCACCCGGGCGTTGCCATAACCGTCGGAGATATAGATGTCCCCTTGCGGTGACAGCGCAGTATGGGTGCAGCGGTTGAACGGCTCCCCGCTCATATAGGGGCTGGCTTTGCCGGGAATGCCGATCTCGAGCAGCACTTTGCCGTCGAGGCTGCATTTGCGCATCGTGTGGTCGCCGTCATCGGTGCAGTAGATGCTGTCATCCGGCCCCATATGGACGCCATGCGCGCGGGAGAACACGCCCTCCCCCCAGGACCGCAGGAAATTGCCGTCGCGGTCGAACACGATCATCGGATGCGCGCCGCGGTTGAAGGCGTAGACATTGTCCCAGCGATCGACGCCGACGGCGGCGACGTCGCCGGTCACCCAACCCTCCGGTAGTTTCATCCAGCCCTCGGCCGGTTGATACGTGAAGTCGCCGCTTCCCATCGTGACGGTCATGGCCATATTCCCCCTTTGTTTTACCAGCCAAGCGAAACGCGCACCCGTGCCATTGCCGCCAGTTGTTGCTCATGATCACCGGCGAAGCGAATCATCAGATGGCTTGCACCGGCTTGGGCATAGTTATGAAGCCACTCCGCCACGCCTGCCTCCGGCCCCGCATAGCTGGCCTGGCGGCGACGGCTGCGCGCGGCGGGTTCGCCGTAATAGCCCTCCAGAAACGCATTGAGGCGATCATCCGCCCGCTGCGCGTTCTCGTCGATGGCGACGGTGAGATACATCGCGCCGGTCATGCGCGCCGCATCACGCCCGGCAGCGCGCGCCGCCTGCTTGATATCCGCCCATTGGGTGGCAAACAGCTCTGGCGATGGTGCGATCGGGAACCAGCCATCGAAGGACTTCCCGGCACGCTCCAGACTGGCCTGCAGGTTGCCGCCGATCCAAAGCGGTGGGCCGTCCGGGCGATACGGGGTTGGCGCGAGCACGCCCTGGCTTACTTGCCACCGCCCGTCCCAATCGACCGGCTGACCGGTCCACAGGGCCTTGCAGAGGCGCAGCCCCTCCATCATGCGCCCGACGCGCTTGTCGAACGGCACGCCCGCCGCCGTGAATTCCGCCCGGATGTTCGGCCGATCGGCTGCGATCCCGACGCCGAGGATCAGCCGCCCCTCGCTGACCTGATCCAGCGTCGCCACCTGATGTGCCAGCAGCACCGGGTTGCGCAGCGCCGGCAGCAGCACGGCGGTGCCGATCTGCACCCGCGGCACCCGTCCGGCGACGCCGGCCAGCAGGGTCAGTGGCTCATGCCGCGGCCGGGCCAACAGGGAATCGCCGACCCAGATGGAGTCGAACCCCATCGCCTCCGCCCGGGTCGCGAGTTCCAGCATGGGGCCGGTTTCCGGCCGCCCCTCCATGATCTGCTCACGGGTGGGCAGGAGGTAGCCGAGTTTCATTCCGCTCACCCCTCCAGCTCCTTCTTCAACGCCGTCCACCGATCCAGGATTGGCAGGATTTTATCTTCCCCCTCCGCCGGCAGACTGAAGACGATGCGATCGACATCGATCGATTGGCAGTAGCGCAGCTGTTCCACATTATCCGGCGTACGGAAGATAGTAATCGGCAACGATGCCGGATCGCGCCCGGCCTCGGACGCCATGGTGCGGAACTGCTCGATCAGCGCCCCGACCCCGCCCTTTTCAAGCCGATCGGCGCGGGGAATCCAGCCGTTGCCATAGGCGATCGCGCGGCGTGCCGCATAAGGAAAGGCGCCGCCCACGATGATCGGCGGATGCGGTTGCTGCACAGGTTTGGGCCATTGCGCCATCTTGTCGAAATTCACGAATTCGCCGTGATATTCGGGCTCATCGCCGGTCCAGATGGCCTTCATCGCCTCCAGCCGCTCACGCGCCAGCTTGTGGCGGGTTTTGAAGTCGGTGCCGTGATTTTCGACCTCGTCCTGGTTCCAGCCATTGCCGACCCCGAACAGAAATCGGCCCTTGGACAGTTGGTCGATGGTGGAAACCATCTTGGCGGTCACGATTGGGTCGCGTTGGGTTAGCAGGGCGATGCCGGTGCCGATGCGCAGCCTGGTGGTGACCGCGGCGGCGGTGTTCAGGGCCAGGAACGGGTCATAGATATCGTAATAAGGGCGGATCAGTGCCCCGCCGGAGGGCGACGGCGTCTTGCGCGACGCCGGGATATGCGTGTGCTCCGGCGCCCAAAGGGATTCAAAGCCTCGCTGCTCCAGCTCCCGCGCCAGGGCGGCGGGCTGCATGGAATAGGTCGTAAAGAACATGACCGCGCCGATTTTCATGGAACCGATTTCCCTCAAAGCTTGCTGATTGTGCGCCGGGCGCCCGGGGCCGCGTCAACCCCGGCCAGCCGATGGTCAGAACGGCACCGACAACGAGGCCGAAGAAAACTGGAACAGCCCATTACGCTGCCCACGGAATTCATTGGTTTGCAGCACATGCGCGGCGGTGAACCGCCAGCCATGCGAGATGATCGCGAGCCCGCCCTGGAGTTCACCCACCAAAGGAATACGCCCGACATTGCGGCTGCGCGCGAAGGGCAGACCATCCAGCGTCTCATCCCAGGCCACCGCCTGACCATCGGCCCCGAGGAACACGTACCAGGCAAAATCGGCACTGCTGTCATGCGCGTCGCTGCCGGTCAGGCCCGGGCGGATGCGTGGCACACCGAAATCCACCGCCAGTCCCTGGCCAAGGCGGACCTGCGCACCGGCCTGGCCATAGATCCGGAAAGTGCCGGCACCGACGGTGGCGGAAGGCAGAACATCCACCTCCCAACCGCCAGCGTTAGCTGCTTTCAGTGCCAGCCGCCAGGTGCGTTCAGCCGTCAGCTGAATGACCGGCTGATTGGGAATTTGGGTACCCCAGCCATGCAACTCCGACTGATTGATGAGGTTATGAAACCCGTTCTGCACTGCCTCCCCAAAGGCCGCTGGCCCGATGATGCCGAGCCCCAGCCCCAGTGACGTGCGATGATTATCGACGTCCTGAATCAGCGACACCGTGCCCATCACAACCGCCGCATAAGGCCGATCATTGTGCAGCGTGTCGCGACCGGCGCTGAAATATGGGGTGTAGATCGTGTGGGAGACTTCCAACCCCAGCCACCGCCGTCTCGCGGGGCCCAAAACCGCGTCCCCCAGATTGGCCATGAATGCCGGCACATGATCGGGCGCGGAGGTATAGGCAATCCGTCCACCACTTGTGTAGTAGCTGTCGGAACCCGGGCGCGTGGAATCATTCTCAAGCTGCAGCGTAAACGTCGCGGGGCCGGGAGCCGCTGCCGGTTGGGCCATGGCGGCGCATGCAAAACCAATGACCGTGAAAGCGCCCACTGCGACCGCCAGGGTTCGTGACAAATTGGCAGTGGTGCCATATCTCATTTCGGTAACCCCCCGGTTGACGATCTTGGAGTTGTAGTGCAAGGAGCGTAATGCTAACGCTGGCTCAGATCATGATATCACGCTGCGGATACTCTTCAACCTGGCAGGGCCACGCGGCTGGAATCCTACCCGCGCATTG
>CAIUPC010000559.1 GCA_903900905.1 uncultured Acetobacteraceae bacterium | reverse complement strand
GTCTTCGGTCAAAGAGATCGCGTTCCCCTTCCTCAGCCCGAATGGTTGCTGCCTGTCGCCGGATGGCAAGACGCTCTATGTCGCCGATACCGAAAGCGCCCGTCTCTGGGCGTTCGATATCGAGGGGCCGGGCCAGCTGCGTAAGCCTGCCCCCTTCGCCGCGCATAGTGGCCGGGTCCTCGGCGGCGCCGGCAGCAATGCCCGCTTCGACAGCATCGCGGCGCTGGAGAACGGCAATATCTGCGTGGCCACGCTGACGACTGGCTACATCACCGAGTTCTCCCCGACCGGGGAGATCGTGCGGGCGGTGAAGATGCCGGATTCCTATCCGACCAACATCTGCTTCGGCGGCCCGGACATGCGCACGGCTTACATCACGCTGTCTGACAGCGGTCGTTTGGGTGTGATGCAGTGGCCGACACCGGGGTTGAAGCTGAACTTCAACGGGTAGTTCAACCTCGTCATGCCGATAGTGCCATCGTATATGGCGCTTTCGTGCCTAAAACCGTCATCCCCGGGCTTGGCCCGGGGACCAAGGTTTCCAACAGTGCCGCGATTGGTCCCCGGGACAAGCCCGGGGATGACTGGGGAGGGAGGCCGTTGCCCCCCTATTGAACGCTATGGGGAGGACTGCTCTCCTCCCCCCCGTCAAAACCCAAACATGTGGTCCAGCGAGAAGCTTCCCGCGTCGTCCATCAGCCCGTGATAGCCAAACAACCGGCACGTCGGATCGCGCACCAGCACATACCCAGCCGAACCCGCCGCCTTGAGCGTCGCTGCGTCAAACGCCTCATGCGGCCAGACGATGGTCGAACCCGAGCAGGGGATCGAAACCGGGGCCTCTGAAATCAGCTGCCCTGCAGCATCATGCAATTGCAGCACCGTCGCCGAAACCGGATGCCAGGAGGCCGAGGCCGGGTAGATCAGGGCCGCGAAGCTGTTCCGCCGCCCATCGCCGAGCTTCAGGAACAGGCGAGTCGACAGGCCGGGCGGCGGGCCGGAGTAAGATTGCGGCTCGTCCCGGTAGGTCATCACGGTGTTAAAGATATGCGCCCCGAAACTGGACTCCGCGACATGGCCGGAGGCGCGGTCCTCATAGCGGAACAGCGCATGCAGCCAGCCATCGGCCTCCCCGCCATCACGGAAATCGTAGACCAGTTCGGCATGGCCGGCTTCGATCGCGACATCATCGAAATCCAGCGCCAGATCGTGATCGCGCGGCAGGCAGCCGAGGAAGCGTTCCGCCACCTTCGTTCCATCCGCCGCGAACACATCCAGCCGCACCGGCAGATTCCCCTGGGTGGTCGCCATCGGGGTTGGCTGGAAGATCGACCGGAACCGCGAGCGGGGCAGAATCGGGAAGGGCAGCAGATACCCCCGCCCCAGCGTCGCCGGCAGCTTTGGGATCCCCGGGTCGGCCCGCAGATTATCCCGCTCCACGTTCACATGCGCGATGCGGGTGCGTTCCAGGCGGGTCACTTCATAGCGCGGGCGCACGACATGACGCCCGGCGCGGACCTCGATCTGGTTCGGCCAGTGCAAGCCCGGCAGCATGGCCGCGACATCCAAGGCCACCGTCGCATAGGGGCCGACGGCGCGATCGAGCGTCACCGGCCGCTCCGCCCCCATCCGATCCAGCGCCACCGTCCCCGCCGGGATCGGCACGGCGTGGCTGTTCTGCAGCCAGAGCAATACGCGCTCGCCCTCCGCCGGGGCGGGCAGGCCGGCGAAGCGATCCGACGGCCAGGCATTGGCATCATGGGTGCAGGAGAGGGAGGCACCATTGCCGGATGAATAGGTATCCAGCGCGTATTTCACCACGTCATGCCCGGCGGCGCCGACGGCATGGATGAACAACTGGCCAGTGAAGGGGGCCAGGCCAAAGCGTGCCCGGACCTCCGCGCTGTCGATGGAGAAACCGCCGGGGCCGCTGGGTAAGGCCTGTTCCCAGGTTGCCAGCACGCTGCCGTCCTCGGCGAACAGGCGCAGCCAGAGCCGCATCGCCCGCGCGCCGTAGTTGGCCCAGTAATTGGCGGAGACCAGGCGCGTGGACAGCGTGTCATCGTCACGGAAGAAGGCGAAGTTGGTGGCGAAGTTCAGCTTGTCCAGATAGCGGCCCGGGACCGAAACCAACTCCGCTGGCAGCCGGGCCGCGTCCAGGGTCAGGACCTGCGCGCCGGGCGGCAGCAGGTGGTTGATGCGGTCCACGATCTTGCCGGCATCGAAAGCCGCGATCAGCACCGTGCGGGCGCCGCTGGCAGGTAAATCTGTCAAAGGTTGCGCGGTCATGCCGCCCCGCACCTGTCCGACCTCCGCCACGTCATGCACGAACAGTGCGCCGACCGAGGCTGGCGCGGGGTGCAGGGCGAGCAGTGCCTCGGCGATATGGTCGGGATCGTACAACGCCACGGGCCCGGTCAGGCCGGCGTAAAGCCGCGCGATGCCCTCCGCCGCCAGCGGATGCGCCAGCGCCTTGTAGATGACATTGCCCCCCGCGCGGGCGTCGAAGGTCTGGATTTGCAGCATCTATCCGGGGTCCTGGAGTCCGAGCCGCCGGCACATCTCGGCGGCGGCGAATGGTGTATCGTTGAGCGGCGTGACGGGCCAGGGCGCAAATCGCCCCTCGAACGGGCGGACCCGCCCTTCCTGTATCATGGTGTCGATGAAGATGCCCTGGCGGCGGGATTTTCCCGGCAAGGGCGCGAAATACACGGGCACGGATGTGGCCGCGGCCTCCGAAATCATTGAGACGCTGTCCTGCGTCACCACGATCATGTCCGCCAGCGCCCGCATGCCGAAATATGGGTTGTCGCCGGTGAAATCCCAGACCCAGCCGCCAACTGGCGCCAAGGCATCCCGCATCAATTCCGTCACCACCGGATCGGTGCGGCGGGAGGGGGTCACCGCGATGCCGACTCCGTCGCGCTGCGCCATCGCCGCGAGGTCAGCGGCCAGCCGTCCGCCAACGGTGGTGTCGAGCGTATAGCGGCCGTTATTGCCGCCCAGCAGCACGGCGACCAGCGGGCGCTTCAATCCGGCCAGCCGATCGCGCCAGATTTCGGCTTCTTGAGTCAGGCGGGCGGTTGTAACCCGGTGCAGGGCGGTTCGGGTGACGATCACATTCGGGCCGGTGAGCTCGTCATGGCGGTTGGCGACGATGACATCGAAGCGGTTGATGGCGATGCGGGGGTTTTGCACCTGCACGATCCGCCGCGACCCGCCGCGCATCGCCGCGGCGACCACGGCCGCCTTGCCGCCGCAGGCGATCGTCAGGTCAGGGAAGGGTGGGGTGACGGCAGCGACGCTCAGGGGGCGAGGCCAGAACCGCGCGGGGATGTGCTTCCAGATCCCCTCCGGCTTCAGCACGTGCATCGCCGGGGTCAGGCCGGCGGCTTCAGCCAGGCCGAGCGCCTGGGCCTGCAGCCCGGCCAGTCCCTCGCTCAGAATCCACGATCCGGCGGTGTTCGACATGCCGGGGTTTTCGGCGTGGTGTCATGAAAGGTCAATGTGGGATGCGCGCATGACGGGGTGCGCGGTTTGGCCCAGCACCCAGCCCTCCCACCGCTGGATCCATGGATCGTCTGGGGCGGTGTCGGGGCGGTGGCCTGCCAGCACGTTGATGACGCATAAGACCCCGAGCACGCAGTCGAACCGGTCCTCCCCCGGCGCATCGGCGCCGAAGCCGTCGGTGATGGCGGCGGTCATGGCAGCGTCGGGATGCACGTCTAACCGTGCCAGGGCGGCCCGCAGGCTGTCTGCCGCGGCGATCCGGTCGCTTTGGCGGCGCTTGCTGCCGCGTAACGTGATTCCGAGGTGGCGCATGGCTTCCGCCGGGTAGGTCTCGGCCAGCGCGACCGCACCAGGCGCCAACAGCGACCGGAAGGGGCCGGCGAAGGGCCAGAGGCGGAGGTCCTGGCTGGCTTCCAGCGCCGGCAGCAGCATTGATTGCCATGCCGCGATGGCAGCCTTGCCGGTCTGGTTGGCGCCCAGCGTCCAAAACAAGGGTGCGCCGGCCGGACGCTCCACCGTGGCGCGGTCACAATAACGGGACAGGCCGCTCGCATCGCCCAGGCCCAAAGCGGTCGCATGCGCCAGGCGGGTCATGCCTTTGATGCCCCGCGCGGGGTAGAAAGGCCGGTGCGGCGTTAGTTCATCCAGCGTGGCGCACACGCGGTAGAAGTCCGGCAAAGCGGCGGTGCGGCGGAGAAAGGCCAGAAAATCCGCCTCGTTCCGTCCAGCCGCGTAAGCGCGCGGCAGACCTATCGGCAAATCGGCGCCCAAGGCGACTGGGGCGCCGGCGGCTTCCGCGCGCAGGCGATCCAGCAACGTGCCGGCATCGCCGACTGGCCGTGGTGCGCCCAGAGTCCAGACGCTCCCTAGTTGGCGGGCGACCGCGATCCAGCACTTGCGCGGATCGGTGCTCCAATCCGCGTGGGCGGCCAGCATTAACCGACGAAGGCGCCGCCGTTGACGTCCAGGATCGCCCCGGACATGTAGCTCGCTGCCGACGAGCACAGAAATGCAATCGGCCAGGCGAGTTCATCCGCATGGCCCATTCGGCCGAGCGGCAGGGTCGGGCCCATGTTCGAATTCCGGGTCATCGCCGTCTGCACCGGTCCCGGTGCCACCGCGTTGACCATCACGCCGCGGCCGACCGCGTTGCGCGACATCCATTTGACCAGCGCGTGCACTGCGCCCTTGGAGGCCGAGTAATCGGGCGGCGTATTGAGCGAGGTCCCACCGGTCTTGCCGGCGACGGATCCGACCAGAACGATGTGGCCGCCGCCATGCGCTGCCATGTGCTCGGTCGCGGCATGCGCGAGTTGCAGCGGCACCCGCACATTCACGTCCATCATGCGGTGGAACCGCTCATGCCAGGCGGCGTCCTCATGCCATGGGCGGCCCATCAGGATGCCGGCGCAATGCGCCACGGCATGCAGGCGATCGCCGGCAAAGAGGCTGTTCAGGAAGGTGTCGTCGGTGAGATCGCCCTGCGCGATGGTGCAGGTGGCACCGCGGGCCTGCGCTTCGTCCACCGTCTCCGTCATGTCCGCCCGGTCGCTCAGCACCAGTTCGGCGCCCAGTTCGGCGAGCACGAGGGCGGTTGCACGGCCGATACCGCTGGCCGCGCCTGTGACCAGAACGCGTTTGTTTGCCATGGAGATGGCGGCGGGAATGGGCCGGTTTGGCATGGTGCGATCCTCCTGTTTG
>CAIUPC010000558.1 GCA_903900905.1 uncultured Acetobacteraceae bacterium | reverse complement strand
ATGGTTGTAGGCGGCGGCGGCTTCCGCCGATGCCGCTGTGAGTACCAGCCCGAACGAGTCCTTGTGCATGCCCTGTCCCTCCGCCGTGCGCTTCTAGCAGGCTGCTGAAAAACCCCCAACCTTTCGGTGATTTTCCTCTTTCTACCTAGGGAATTCGAAGTTCAGGGGATTTTTCGAGGTTTTTGCAAGGCTCCAAAGACCCCCGACAGGGCCTCAGGGCCCGTTTTGGGCGGACTCAGGGTGTCGCGAGCAGCTTTGGCAGTCGGATAAGGTTGTAGGCGGCGGCGCGCATTTGAAACATCCACCCGACGCGATCAAGCCCGCGATGCAGGGTCCGCGCCATGCCGGCCACGGTCTTGATCCAGCCGTTCGCTTCCTCGATCCGCTTGCGGATGACCTGACTGATCTCATAACCCGGGTGCCGGGTGGTCCGACCATCGATGGCGGATCGGCGACGCGGGGTAATGTTCTGCGCGACATGCGGCGTGACCCCCATCGCGCGGGCTTCGGCGACGAAGTTCACGGTGTCGTAGGCCTTATCGGCCCCCACCGTCACCCGCCCCCGGCCCGGCAGATCGTCCAGCATGGCCAGCGCCGCGTCCCGCTCCGCCGTTCCGGTCGCCAAAGTCAGACGGGAGGCAACCACCAGTCCGTTGCGGTTCTCCATAAGAAGATGGCCCGTGTAGGCCAGCTTCGCTTCCTTCCCCGCGCCCTTGCGCGCCAGCCGCGCGTCCGGGTCGGTTGTCGAAGCGTGGGTTTCATTCGAACGGGTCTCTTTATGGAAATCCCGTGTGCCGTTGCGGCCCGGACCCGGCGGCTCGTCCTTGCCGTCCTTGCGCCGAAAGCTCTTCATCGACGCCCAGGCCTGGATCAGCGTGCCATCGACCGAGAAATGCTCCGAGGACAGCAGACCCTTCACGTCGTCCTGGTTCAGCACCGCATCCATGAAGGCCACCGCGATGTCGCCCTCCAGCAGCCGGTCGCGGTTCTTGCTGAACACCGTGGGCACCCAGACCGGTTCGTCCACCGACAGGCCGACGAACCAGCGGAACAGCAGGTTGTAGTTCAACTGCTCCATCAGCTGCCGTTCCGAGCGCACCGTATAGAAGGCTTGCAGCAGCAAGGCCCGCAGCAGCTGCTCAGGGGGGATCGAAGGGCGGCCGATCACCGAATACATCGCATCGAACCGCGGCGAGAGGGACGTCAGCGCGCGGTCGGTGATCTCGCGGATCGCCCGCAGCGGATGGTTCGGGGGAATCCGGCTCTCAGGCCGCACAAAGCTGAAAAGCCCGTCGTTGCGATAATCCGCCCCACGCATCCCGCCACTCCCGCGTTCGATCACGGGAGGCACAGAATCCGATACGGTCGCGTCGTGGCAAGGGGTTTTTCAGCAGCCTGTTAGCCCGAGTCCCGCGCGTGAGATATCCAATAGAACAGCCATGAGCGAGACCATCCACCCCGCGATCCGCCGTTACGCCGCTGGGGAGATTTCCGCGATGCAGGCCGCGACCGAACTGGGCGAACCCGCCAATGTGGGGGATGTGATCGTCATGCTGCGGCAAGCGGGATTGCGGCCGCCCGAACCCCCGGCCGAACAACAACGGGCTGAGCTTGCCCATGCGCGCCATATTCTTGGACTGGACCGTCCCGCCGGCACCTGATCGAGCCGTTACTCCAGCATCCCCATCAACGTCTCCACCATCGGCCCCGTCGCCGCCGCCAGATCGTGCGGGCGGCGATACAGCAGCCACGTAATCAGCATATGCGTGATGCTGCCCATCAGGATCGTCGCACTCCGATACGGATCCAAATCGGCCGGGAATTCCCCGCGCCGGCTCCCCTCCCGCAGCATCGCCACGATAATCCGCCCGAAATCGTCCACCGATCGGCGGACTCCCGCCTCCTCGATCAGCACGCTGGGCCAGATTTCCAGATAGAGCAGCCGCGCCCAGTCCGGGTTCTCCCGCGCGTGATCCACCGTCATCGTCAGGAACAGGCGCAGCCGATGGGCCATGGTGGGCAGGGCCCCGGCGCGCTCCAGAAATGCCGCATAGAGATGGGCCAGCCGCTGGATGGGGATCTCGTAGGCCAGTGCCTCCTTGCTCGGGTAGTAGTCGTAGAT
>CAIUPC010000557.1 GCA_903900905.1 uncultured Acetobacteraceae bacterium | reverse complement strand
GGCTTGTCCGGGCCACCTATCGCGGCACGGTGCGGGCGGGGTTGGCCCGGACAAGCCGGGCCATGACGGGGAGAAAATACCGTTGTCCCCACCTGCCAAAATTTCGTTTCCGCGATGTGTGAACGCGGCAGGGGCTGGTGGTCTCGCGATCATCCTCCCAGCCGGGTTTTGCAGGTTTCTCTGTGCCGCTGGCGCCTTTGGCTTGCTGATTTACAGTTTCGGCACCAAAAAACCGCGCCGCGGGTCGGGGGTTGATCGATCATGGCGAAAACTTTCCGACTTCCCTGAGCAGGCGTTCGATCATCGTGAGGGGCAGCAGGAGTGTCAGCTCCGCATCGATGAGCGGCATCGCACCGTAACTGACGTACCACGCGGCGGCTCTGGCGTTCTTGGCGTCGATGACCAGAACCGTGCCGCCGACGACAGCCGCCGCCATCAGACAGCGCCGTCCGGCCGCCAGCAGCAATTGCCCGCCAAGGCCTCTTCCTTGCTGCATCCGATCGATCGCGATGCGCGCGAGCCGAAAACCGGGAACATCGTGCCGCGCCAGGCCGCGTTGCACGATTTGTGGCGCGCGATCGTAGGCGACAGAGGCCGGCGCCAAACTATAGAAACCGAGAATGGCCTTGGTGTCGTCGTCAATTGCCAGAAAGGTTTTCGCTCCACCTTGATCGTGGCTCTGACGTGCGTAACGCAGGAGGAATTCGTTCAGTTCGGCATCACCGCAATCGAAAGCGCTCCGATCGTGCTTCCGCGTAATCGCTTCCTCATGCCAGGCCGGAACACTCATTTCAGCGCGGGCATGGCCATGGCGGCTGCCCGTAGCCTGGCGTTTGCCGCGGGTGGATTTTCCAGCAGTTCAAGGACCCGCACACTGTCCCGCTCAGACAACGTCAGATGTTCGACGGCCTTGATGATGGCCTCGGCTTCGCGCAACGCCGGTTGCAGCACGAAGTCCGTCAGGTCCGTGTTCTTGAGCGCGGCCGCCCGCATGAGCGTTGCCTTTTGCTCGGGACGGATCCGCAGATTCATCCGCTTGTTATCGTCGACTGCAACTCTTGGCATGGCACCGCCTGAAATTTGGTACTGCTTCAAAGTGTACGTTAATCAGATTGATCTGTCGAGACGTACGTATTGAATGTGCTGGGGTATCGCATATGACGGCTTCTACGCCCGTGCCGGCCACCTTCGAGGGAATACGCAATCATACTGCGTCCATTTCCGGCGTCATCACCACCCCCGTCATCCCAGGGCCTAAACCCGCACCAAAGCCCCCAGCAACGCATCCAGCCGCAACCGCCCTTCGCTGGTCGCGGTGAGGTGCGTATCGGTGTGGGTCAGGTACCCAGCATCGATCGCCTGTTCCAGGATATCGGCCTCTACCGCATCCAGGATCGCCACCCCGGTGCGGGCGGCGAAGCGGGCGGTGTCGATACCTTCCGTCAACCGCAGCCCCATCAGCAGCATTTCGCGGGCTTTTTCCTCTGCCGTCACGGTGGTTTCGGCGGTGCTGCCGTGGCCGTCGCGCTCGACCCGCTCGGCCCAGGGTTCGGGGGCGCGGTGGCGGCGGGTGGCGCGCAGGGTGCCGTCCACCGTGACCCGGCCATGTGCGCCAGGGCCGATCCCGGCGTAGTCGGCGTAGCGCCAGTAGGCGAGGTTGTGGCGGCTTTCGGCGCCGGGTTTGGCGTAGTTGGACACCTCATAGGGCGCCAGGCCGAAGCGGGCGGCTTCGTCGGCGGTGGCTTCGTAGAGCGCGGCGGCGTCGTCATCCTCCGGCAGCACGATGTCGCCGCGGCGGTGCAAGGCTTCGAAGGCGGTGCCGGGCTCGATCGTAAGCTGGTACAGCGACAGATGATCCGCCGCGAGGGCCAAAGCCGCCCTTAGCTCGGCCCGCCAGGCGGCTTCGGACTGGCCGGGGCGGGCGTAGATCAGGTCGAAGGACAGGCGCGGGAAGATGGCGCGTGCGGCCTCCAGCGCCGCGATGGCCTGCGATGCGGAATGCTGGCGGCCGAGCATGCGCAAAGCCTCGGGATCCAGACTTTGCACCCCGAGGGAGGCGCGGTTCACCCCGGCCTGGCGGAAGGCGGCGAGGCGCCCGGCCTCCACGCTGGTCGGATTGGCTTCCAGGGTGATTTCGATATCGGGGCTGGGCTCGAACAGGCGGGCAGCGTCTTCCAGCAACAGCGCGACGGTTTCCGGCTCCATCAGGCTGGGCGTGCCACCGCCGAAGAAGATCGAGGTCAGGCGGCGGCGGCCTAAACGCGCGGCCTCCCACGCCAGTTCGGCGCGCAAGGCGGCGCGGAAGCGGGCCTGGGGGATGCGGTCCCGCACATGCGAGTTGAAGTCGCAGTAAGGGCACTTGGCCAGGCAGAACGGCCAGTGGATATAGAGCGCGAGCGTGTCCATGCGGAGGGGTATAGGCGATGTCGGGCGGTTCGGGGCAGGGTTCGATCGAGCGTGTGCGCGCGGCCCTTTTGGCGGCGGGGCATGAAGACACCATCCAGGCCTTCCCGGCGGGCACCCGCACCGCCGCGGATGCCGCTGCGGCCGTTGGCTGCGACGTCGCGCAGATCGCCAAGTCGATCGTGTTCCGTGCCGGCGGTCGGGCGGCGGTGATCATCACCTCCGGCGCCAACCGGGTGGACACCGCGCGGGCGGCGGAGGCTTTGGGCGTCAAACTCAGCCGCGCGGATGCGGACTGGGTGCGGGAGACGACGGGCTTTGCTGTCGGCGGGGTGTCGCCGATTGGACACCTGTCGCCGCCCTTGCTGCTGGTGGATGAGGATTTGCTGGCGCTGGACCCGATCTGGGCGGCGGCGGGATCGCCGAGCCATGTGTTCCGCACCACGGCGGCGGCGCTGATCCGCATGACGGGGGCGAAGACGGCGGTGGTGCGGGTGGTGGAAGGGTGAAAAGCGTGGCGTCCGGGACTGAGATCACGTAGGTTACATGTAATTTTTCTGGAGCAGTCGGCATGGCCTCCGTCACAAGCGCCAAGGGGACTCGCGCCAAGGTCAGCGCCCATCGTGCGCGGCTGCGGGCGAAGGGTTTGCGGCCCATTCAGATTTGGGTGCCGGATGTGCGCTCCTCGGCCTTCGCGGCGGAGGCAGCGCGCCAATCCGCTCTCGCCGCGGCCAGCCCCGAAGCGGCCGGCGATCAGGCGTTCATCGACGCGATCGCCGACTGGGACGATGCATGACGCGAGGGGAGATTTGGACCGTCGCTGGCGGCAAGGATTATGCCGGCAAACCGCGCCCGGTGGCGATCCTGCAGGATGATCGGTTCGGGGGGACAGACTCCATTACCATCTGTGCCTTCACCACGACCGTCATCGATGCGCCGCTCTTCCGGTTGCCCGTGACCCCGAATGAGCGGAACGGCTTACGCGCGGCCTGCTGTCTGATGGTGGACAAAATCACCACGGTCCCCAAGGCCAGAATTGGGACGAGGATCGGAAGATTGGACGATCGGGACATCTGGCGGCTGAATGAGGCGGTTCTTGTCTTCCTCGGCCTGGCGGTATCGCCGAGAACACGCCAGAGCCCCTGAACCGAAAACCCCCGGAGCAAGGCCCCGGGGGTTCTGGAAGTCCTACTTCGCGTCGGCGTAGGGGTAGATCACGTTGCCCGTTTTCAGCGACGGCGGCCACAGGATGACCTCGGTCTTCGGGTCCTTGAACTGTTCCAGGTCGTTGCTCTTCACGCCCTGGAACTGCACCGCCATGACGCGGGCCTCGGTCAATTCGCCACCCGGGCCAAAGCGGACGTTGCCGGCCACGGTCTTGAACTCATGCGTGCGCAGGTAGTCCGCCATCTTGGTCTGATCGAGGCTCTTGATGCCCTCCACCGTCTGCTGCACCACCTGGAGATAAGAATAGGCGAAAGGCGGCAGATAATAGCCCAGCGGATCGACACCGGCGCCCGCGGCTTTGGCCTGGTAGCGCTTCAGGAAATCCAAAGCCTCCGGCGTGGCATAGGCACCGACCGGGAGCCAGAAGTCATAGTCGACGATGCCGTTCATCAGCGGCCCAAGCTGGGTTTTGATGGCGGTGGATTGCAGGCCCACCATGCCGCCGCCGAACATTTTGGGCTTCAGGCCGACCTCATGGGCGGCGCGGATCATGCCGACGGTGTCGGGCGGGTAGGAGGCCACGAACACCAGGTCCGGATTGGTCGCCTGAATCGCCCGCACGATCGGGGTGAAGTCGGCCGTGGTTGGGGGGTAGGTCTTGTCGTAGACGATCTTGAGCCCGGCTTCTTTCGCCAACTCATGCACGCCCTCGATCGCGTTGCGGGGGAATTCCGCATCGGCGCCGACAATGGCCAGGGTGGTGGGCTTGGGGTTCTGCGCCTTGGCGACTTCGAAAAAGCCCTGCCCGAAGCTCTGCTTCGGATGCGGCCCGCCGGTGGGCGTGAACGAGAAGTAGTTCGGGTAATTGAACTCGCTGTTCACCGCGAGGCCCAGCAGGCCCACGAAGGTGCGCTTGTGCTGCATGATTACCGGCAGCGCGGGTGCCACCATGTTGGTGGCATAGCCGCTGACGACGATATCGACTTTGTCCACGTCCAGCAGCTTGGTGTAGATGCCCGGCACGGTGGAGGGGTTGGACTGGTCGTCATAGAAGACCAGCTTCACCGGCCGCCCGAGCATGCCGCCCTTGGCGTTGACCTCTTCTTCCCAGATCTGCATGGCGAGCAGCGCCGCCTTGCCGTTGGGCGCCAGGCCGCCGGTCAGCGCCATGCCGAACCCGATGGTGATGGGGTTGTCCGCTGCCCGTGCCGGCACCAGGCCAGCGAGCATCAGCATGGCAGCGCCCAAGACGCCGCCGAACCGCCGCGTTATCATAGGGAAGTCCCTCCTGTTTGGTTGTTGGATTCATCCTATGGGTGTGGGGGCGACGGGCACAAGGGCGCGGTCATCCCAAAGAGCGCACGACGTGCTCTTTCAGCCTCTGGGCCGGCACGCTTAAAACACCGCTGTCGATCAGCGCGATTTCGGTGTCCCGGAGCGCCGGCAGACGGTCGCTGTCACACACGGGGATCCCGGCCGGAATCATGTCCCGCGGCAAGACCGCCAGGCCCAACCCGGACTTCACCGCGGCGAGCGTGCCCGAGAGCGCACCGCAGGTATAAGCGATCCGCCACGGCAGACCGGCCCGCTCCAGCGCGTCGATGGCGCGCTTGCGGTAAACACAGGGCTCGGGCGAGACAACGAGACGCACCGGCCCTTCCTCGGCCGGAATGCCCGCCCAGACCAGGGATTCACGCCAGACACGAACGCCGCGCCGGGCGGCCCGGGTACCGGGTTCGCGCTTGGCCAGGATCAGGTCGAAGCGGCCGGCATCGAACCCCTCCAGCAGATTGAGCGTCAGGTCGCAGGTCACCTCCAACGCCACGGCCGGGTAGGCGCGAATGAAGCGCGACAGCACATCGGGCAGGCGGGAGGTCGCGAAATCCTCCGGCGTGCCGAGGCGGACGGTGCCGGCCATGATGGGTTCGCGCAACTCGGCCACCGCGGCGTCGTTGACGGCCAGCAGCCGTTCGGCATGCACCAGAAACCGTTCGCCGGCGTCCGTCAGGCGCACCGATTGGGGCGAGCGTTCCAGCAGCCGGACATCCAATGCGCTCTCCAGCCGCGTGATCTGCAGCGAGATCGTCGATTGTTGCCGACCCAGGCGCGCCGCGGCGCGGGTGAAGCGGCCGAGGCGGGCGATGGTCGCGAAGGCACGGACCAGATCGAGGTCGAGCGTGGAAAGCGGGCGGGGCACGGGGAGCCTTATCATCAATAATATTGAATATGATGGTTGATATTATCAAATTTCACAATTCCAGGCGGCGCGTATCGTGCGGGCGTCAACGGAGCCCGCTCATGATCGCCGATATCGCCATGCGTAACCTCACCTCGCCCGCCGTGCTGTTCTTCCTGATCGGGGCGGCTGCCAGTCTGGCGCGATCCGATCTGTCGATCCCCGATCAGGTCGTGCGCCTGCTGTCGCTCTATCTGATGATGTCGATCGGGTATCGTGGCGGGCTGGAGATCGCCCATAGCGGCGTCAACACACAGATGATCGCAGCGATCGCGGCGGGCATCGGCCTGTCTTTCGCCACGCCGTTCCTGGCCGAACGGGTGTTGCGGATCCTGACGCGGCTGGCGCCCGTCGATCGCGCCGCCGTGGCCGGGCATTACGGATCCATTTCCGCCGTCACCTTCGCCGCGGTCACGAGCGTGACCACGCAGATGGCTCTGCCCTCCGACGGGTTCATGGTCGGGGTCGCGGCGGCGATGGAAACACCCGCGATCCTGGCCTGCCTGCTGCTCGCGGGCCGGCAGGGTGGGCGTATCGATGCCAGGGCCATGCTGCGGGAGGTGTTCCTGAACGGTTCCGTTGTCGTGCTGCTGGGCGCGCTGGCCGTTGGGATCGTCGCGAGTCCGCTGGCCACGGCCCCCGTCAAACCCTTCCTGGTTGATCTGTTTCCAGGGTTTCTGTGCCTGTTTCTGCTGGAAATGGGCCTGATCGCGGGCCGCGGCCTGCGGGATTCATGGCGGACCATTTCCCCCGGCTTGTTACTGTTCGCGCTCGCGATGCCCGTGATCGGCGCGGCACTGGGCGCCGGGCTGGGCTGGACGGTGGGACTGCCCGTCGGCAGCCTGGCGATCTTCATGACCCTGGGCGCCTCGGCGTCGTATATCGCGGTGCCGGCCGCGCTGCGGATCGCATTGCCGCAAGCGAATCTGGCGATGGCATTGACGATGTCCATCGGCGTGACGTTTCCGTTCAATCTTCTGGCGGGCATTCCGCTTTATATCGGCATCGCCCAGGCGGTGCGGTGATGGCGGGCACGACGTTCCATCTGGATCATCTGATCGCGGAGTCGATTTACATCCTGCGGGAAGCCGTGGCCGGCGCGCGCAATCCGGTCATGCTGTTCTCGGCGGGGAAGGATTCGACGGTGATGGCGCACCTCGCCTTGCGCGCGTTTTACCCCGCCGTGCCGCCGTTCCCGCTGCTGCACATCGATTCAACCTGGGAATTCCGCGAACTGCTGGATTTCCGCGATCGGTTCGCGGCCCGCCATGGGTTCCGGCTGATCGTCGCCGCGAACGCAGCCGGGCGGGCCGAGGGAATCAATCCCTTCGACCACGGCGACCATTACACCCGTGTTATGCGCACCGAACCGTTGAAGCAGGCGCTGGACGGCGGCGGCTACGACATCGTGTTCGGCGGCGCGCGCCGCGATGAAGAACGGGCGCGCGCCAAAGAGCGGATTTTCTCCGTCCGCGACGCTGGTCATGCCTGGAATCCCCGGGCGCAGCGGCCGGAATTGTGGCGCTTGTTCAATACCGCGCTGCTGCCATCCCAATCCTTGCGGGTATTTCCGCTGTCGAACTGGACCGAGACCGATATCTGGCTTTACGCGCTTTCGAACCGCCTGGAACTGGCACCTCTGTATTTCTCCACCGTAAGGCCGGTCGTGGACCGCGATGGCGCTTTGATCGCGGTAGACGAACCAGACCGCATGCACTGGCGCCCGGGAGAACGGCCGGCGCTCCGCACTGTCCGGTTCAGGACGCTCGGCTGCTGGCCGGTGACGGGTGCCATCGAATCGGATGCGGCTGATCTGCGCACGGTGATGGTGGAAACGCAGGCCGCGCGTATGTCGGAGCGTCAGGGCCGGGTCAGCGACGGCGCGGAATCGAGTTCCCTGGAACAAAAGAAGCTGGAAGGGTATTTTTGATGCCGCCGGCCCGGAAAGTTGAACTGGCGCGGGGGGGCGCAACGTCATACATCCGGGGCAATCACTGCCGCGGGAGCGCCCATCCATGCAGGACCTCGACGAGAACACCGTCACCGACGCCACCCTGGCCCAGATGGCCTCGACCCCGGACCCCCGGCTAAGGCAGATCATGGAGGCCGCCGTCCGGCACATGCACGCCTTCGCCCGCGAGGTCGATCTGACCCCGGCGGAGTGGCTGACCGCCATCGGCTTCCTGACCGATGTCGGCAAGGCCTGCACCGATATCCGGCAGGAATTCATCCTGCTGTCCGATGTCCTCGGCCTGAGCGCGGTGGTGAATGCGCTGCACGACAAGAAAGCGGCCGAACTCGGCACGCAGTCGTCGCTGCTCGGGCCGTTCTTCCGCGAAGGCGCGGCGGAGCTGGCGTTGGGGGAGAGCATCATTTCCAACCCCTCCGTGCCGGAGATCGTGCTGTATGGGCAGGTCACCGACAATGACGGCACCCCGTTGCCGAACGCGCTGGTGCAGGTGTGGCAGACCGACGAGCACGGGCTGTATGACGTGCAGGCGCATGAGGACGCGCATATGGACATGCGCGGCAATTTCCGCACCGACGCGGCGGGGCATTATCATTTCCGCACCGTCCGGCCTCTGGGCTATTCGATCCCCATGGACGGCCCGGTTGGGCGCCTGGTCGCGCAGCAGGGGCGGCATGGGATGCGGCCGTCGCATATTCACGTATTGATCACAGCGGACGGGCATCGCGAACTGGTGACGGCGCTGTATTTCGGGGACGATGACTACGTTGCCTCCGACACGGTGTTCGGGGTGTCGAATTCGCTGGTGGTGCAGTCGAAAGCCGATCCGGAGAGCCCGATTCCGGGGCTACGGGCGGTGCGGTACGATTTCAGGATGCCGCGCGCGGCGGACAACGACACCGGCCGGGTGGGGGCCGACCCGGCGAGCTTCAAGCCGGCGGCGGAGTGAGATAAGACAGCTTCCGTCCCCCCTCCCGTCATCCCCGGGCTTGTCCCGGGGATGACGGAAGAGGGGATGGGACGTAACAGCCGCGCGTCCAACGAAAAAAACCATAGGAAACCGACCATGCCACGCCGCCTGATCGATATCTCCGTGCCGCTGAAGGCCGGCATCAAGAGCGATCCGCCGCATTCGCTGCCGAAGATCGAGTATCTCGACCACCACCAGACCGCCCCGGCCATGGCGGAATACATGGGCGTGTCGGTGGATCAGCTCCCGAACGGTGAATATGCCGCGGTTGAGCGGGTGCAGATCAGCACCCATAACGGCACCCATCTGGATGCCCCGTACCATTATTTCTCCACCATGAACCACGCTTTGAAGCCAGGCGGCGAGCCGTCCTGGCGCATCGATGAGGTGCCGCTGGAATGGTGCTACCAGCAGGGCGTGAAGCTGGATTTCCGGCACCTGCCGGACGGCTATGTCGCCACCCCCGGCGATGTGGAAGCGGAACTGAAGCGTATCGGGCACACGCTGCGCCCGCTCGACATCGTCGTGGTCAACACCGCCGCCGGCGCCCGTTATGGGGAGGATGACTACGTCGATCGCGGCTGCGGCATGGGCAAGGCGGCCACGATGTGGATGCTGGAACGCGGCGTGCGCCTGGTCGGCACGGATGGCTGGAGCTGGGACGCCCCGTTCTCATTGACCCGCCAGCAGGTCGCGGCCACCGGCAATGCCGAACTCATCTGGGAAGGCCACCGCGCCGGCCGCGAGATCGGCTACTCGCATCTGGAAAAGCTGCACAACCTCGAACTGCTGCCGCCCGACGGGTTTGAGGTCGTTTGCTTCCCGGTCAAGATTCACCGCGCCTCGGCCGGGTGGACCCGCGCCGTGGCGATCATACAGGATCCGTGACATGCCCCAATTCCGCGTCTCCGACATGACCTGTTCCGGCTGCGTCAAGGCCATCACCGGGGCGATCCAGGATCTGGACGCCGCCGCGACGGTGGACGCCAATCTGGACACCAAGCAGGTCGCGATCGCCAGCACCGTCCCCGCGGCGGCCCTGGCGGAGGCGATGCGGGACGCCGGCTTCACCGTCGAAATCAACCAGGCTCAAGCGAAAAGAGGACTGAATGGCAGTCAATAAAATCTACCCGGATGCGGTATCGGCTTTGGCCGATATCCTCCGTGACGACATGACGATCATGTCCGGCGGCTTCGGCCTGTGCGGCATCCCCAACACGCTGATCGAAGCGGTCCGCGCCAAGGGCGTGAAGGGATTGACCATCATCTCCAACAACGCCGGCATCGATGACGCCGGTCTGGGCCTGCTGCTGCAGACGCGGCAGGTGCGGAAGATGATCAGCTCCTACGTGGGTGAAAACGCCACCTTCGCCAAGCAGTTCCTGGCTGGTGAGCTGGAGATCGAGTTCAACCCGCAGGGCACGCTGGCCGAACGCATCCGCGCCGGCGGGGCGGGCATTCCCGCCTTCTTCACCGCGACCGGCGCCGGCACCCAGATTGCCGAGGGCAAGCCCACGCAGGTCTTCGACGGCCGCGAATATGTGATGGAGCGCGGGCTGCGAGCCGATCTGTCGATTATTCATGCGTGGAAGGCGGACCCGGAGGGGAATCTGGTCTATCGCAAGACCGCCCGGAACTTTAACCCGATGATGGCCACCGCCAGCGACATGACGGTCGCGCAGGTCGAGCATCTGGTTGAGCCGGGTGCGATCGACCCCGACCACATCATCACCATCGGCATCTTCGTCAAGCGCATCGTGCCGCTGACGACGATCGACAAGCGGATTGAACAGCGCACCGTGCGCAAGCGTATCTAAGAGTTGATCGCGGGATTCAGACCTCCGGTGGTTCCACCTCCGGTCATCCCGCTCTAAGGAGAGCAAACATGCCCTGGACTCGCGACGAAATGGCGGCCCGCGCCGCCCGCGAATTGCAAGACGGCTTCTACGTCAACCTCGGTATCGGCATCCCGACGCTGGTCGCCAATCACGTGCCGGATGGCATGTCGATCCAGTTCCAGTCGGAGAACGGCATGCTCGGCATGGGCCCGTTCCCGTTTGAAGGCGAGGAAGACGCCGATCTGATCAACGCCGGCAAGCAGACGGTGACGGAGCTGCCGACGACCAGCTTCTTCGACAGCGCCGCCAGCTTCGCCATGATCCGGGGCGGGCACATCAATATCTCCATCCTCGGTGCCTTACAGGTGGCGGAGAATGGCGATCTGGCCAACTGGATGATCCCCGGCAAGATGGTCAAGGGGATGGGCGGCGCGATGGACCTGGTGACGGGCGCGCGCCGCGTGATCGCCGCCATGGAGCACACGGCGAAGGATGGCTCGAGCAAGGTGCTCAAGGAGTGCCGGCTGCCGCTCACGGGCAAGGGGTGCGTGCGAACG
>CAIUPC010000556.1 GCA_903900905.1 uncultured Acetobacteraceae bacterium | reverse complement strand
GCCCTTGGGAATGGACGGGGTCGCGCCGCATTCCAGCATCTTGCCGGCATACCAGGCCGGGGCGGGCGGCAGGCCGGCGCGGATGCAGGCGGCGGCCCAGGGCGCGGGATCGCTGCTGCGCCCGGCCAGCACGACCTGGGCGCCGTTGTCCAAAGCCTCGATAAACGGTTCCGGCCCCATCATGCCGACGATGCGGGTGGAGCGATCGACCACCGCGTCGGTCAGATCGGGCTGATGCGCCAGCGGATGGATGCCGCCGGCGGCGATGCGGCGCTTGATGCTGGCTTTGTCCTGCTCCGAATGGATCAGGGCCATTTTGAATTTCAGCCCATCCTCCCGCGCGATCTCGCGGGCCATGTTGGCCACGAGGTCCAGATGCGGCTCCCCGCCCGCGCCGCCGCAGGTGCCGATGACCAGGGGAATCCCGGCGGCGATGGCGGCATGCAGCATCAGCTTGAGGTCGCGGCGGATGGCGATCGGGGAGCAGAAGGGTTTGCCGACACCGAGGTAATGCGGGCCGGGATCGACACTGCCGCCGTCAACGCCGATCATGTCGGGTTTGCGGGCCATGCCGGCGGCGAGGGAGGCTTCGGGGAACCCGTATCCCAGGATCGCGCTCGTGGAGAGCAGGCGGATTTCCTTCGGCGGCATGATGGTTGGTTTCCTCCAGCGGCGTGGCGCGATTGGGACTATCCCACTACAGCCTTCCTCCGGGAAGTCCATGGCGTGTCCGGCGCAGACCAGCGTTATGATTTGTGGCGACGTGAAGCGGTGGGAACAAGCGGGCATTTGAAGGGCGTTTCTGGGATTTTTTGATTTTTAGCATCGCGCTTGATCAGTGCTGTTAAACCGTCATGCGGTTTTCTTGTGTCTGGCAAACACAACCCGTTGCCGGCCGCGTCAGCCGTGTTACATGGGCGGTTCTGTTCAACGGGAGGATTCATGGTGGACGCAGGGGCAGCCAGCCTCGCCGCCTCGGATAAGGTCGGTGTGACGCGCGCCTGGGTTCCCTGGGCCTGGTCGGGATTCCTGATCGCCGTGCTGGCGTTTCTGGTCCTGTATCCGACATCGATGCTGCTGATCGGGGCGCTGACCACCACCAATCCGGTGGTCGAGGGTTACAGCCTGTCCGACATCTCCATCGGCAACTTCCTGGCCGTGGTGATGAACCCGAACGTGGCGGCGGCGCTGGGCAATGCGCTGCTCGCCTGTGCCGGCGGCACCGCGGTGGCGGTGGCGATCGGGCTGGCCTTCGCCTGGGTGGTGGTGCGCACCAACACGCCCTGCAAAGGGCTGATCGCCAGCGCCGGGATGCTGCCGCTATTCGTGCCGCCGCTGGTCGCGGGCGTGGCCTGGTCGATCCTGGGTTCGCCCAAGACGGGGCTGTTGAACCTGCTGCTGAACAAGGCCGGCATTCCCTTCCGCTTCGACCTTTACTCCATGTCGGGCATCATCTTCGTCTTCGGCATCTACTACGCGCCCTATGTCTACATGTTCACCGCCGCGGCGCTGCGCAACATGGACCCGGCGCTGGAGGACGCGGCCGAAATCTCGGGCGCCAGCGCCACCCGCACCATGGCGACGGTGACCTTCCCGCTGATCATGCCGGCGATCCTGTCGGGCATGCTGCTGTCCTTCGTGGTCATGCTGGGCATTTACGGCATTCCGGCGGTGCTGGGCGCGCCGGCCAATATCTCGGTGCTGACGACCTATATCTTCGCGCTGACCGCCTGGTCGCCGCCGCGCTACAACACCGCCGCCGCGGTGGCGGTGATTCTGATGATCGTCACCGGCGTGCTGGTCTATCTGCAGCAGAAGATCGTCTCCGGCCGCAGCTACACCACCGTCGCCGGCAAGGCCTTCCGGCCGCGCCCATTGAACCTGGGCAAATGGCGCTTCATGACGCTGGGTCTGGCGATCCTGTATCTGTTCGTGGTGGTGGTGCTGCCGACGATCGCGCTGTTCATCGCCGCGTTCCGGAAGTTCCTGTTTATCAAGGACATCCCGGCGCTGTTCGAGACCAAACAATACGGCTGGCAGCATTTCATCAAGATGTTCGACAATCCGTTGACCATCGCCTCGATCATCAATTCCATCAAAGTCGGCATCATCACCGCCATCGTGGGCGGGCTGCTTTCGTTTGCGATTGGCTACACCATCACCCGCACCCGCGCGCCGGGGCGGCGGATGATCGATGTCATCACCACGATCCCCGTCGCCATCCCCGGTCTCGTTATCGGCGTCGCCTATCTCTGGGCCTGGATCGGCCTGCCGGGCGGGCTTTATGGCACGCTGTGGATCCTGGCGCTGGCCTTCGTCGCCCGTTTCATCCCCGATACGGTGAAGGCGCTGTCGACGTCGCTGCTGCAAATCCATCGGGAGTTGGAAGAAGCCGCCTGGATTTGCGGCCGTGGCACGCTCAGCACCATCGCCTCCATCGTCCTGCCGCTGGCGCGGCCCGGCGTGGTCGCGGCCATGACGCTGCTGTTCATCCTGTCGATGCGGGAGCTGGGGTCGTCGCTGTTCCTCTATTCCAGCGGCACCATGGTCATGGCGGTGCAGCTGCTGGGCTATTACGAGGGCGGCAATATCGGCATCACCGCGGCGTTCAGCCTGGTGCAGATGGTGCTGCTGGGCGTGCTGATTTCGTTCACCAACTGGCTGTCGCGCCCCGGGCGCGGCAGCGCCGCCATCAAACCCGACACCGCGCCGACGGGCGTGGTGCGCTCCGGCTGAGGATCAAAGCCATGAAAATCCCCACTGACATAGCCGGTTCATTGGCTGCGGCGTTTGAACGTCATGCCGACGAAGGTCGGCAACCACGCCTTGCCTCCGGGGCAACCGCGAAAGGCGTGGATACCGACCTGCGTCGGCATGACGAGGTTCGAGCCGCCGGCCTCTCCCGCCGCCACGCGCTGTCCGGCATGGCCGCGCTCGGCGTATTCAGCCAGTACGGCCCCGCACGCGCCGCCAAAACCTACGACCCGCCGGGCACGCTGCTCGACGCGGCGAAGAAGGACGGCCAGCTGATCCTCTACACCGCCGCCTTTCCCGAGGTAATGCAGGACGTCATCTCCGACTTCAACAAGCGCTTCCCCTTTGTCCGGGTGAACATGGTGCGCGCCTCTGGCGGTCAGCTGATCACCCGGGTGCAGAGCGAAGCCGCCTCGGGCAAGCTGGAAGCCGATGTGCTTGATCATTCCGACCGCGGTCAGACCAAGGGCATCGAGGATCTGTTCGCCGATTACGCCCCGCCCAACGCCGCCGACTATATGGAGTCGGCCCTGGTTTCCCCGAAACTATGGCCAACCATCACCCCGGCCTGGTCGATCGCCTGGAACCCGGAGATCGTGAAGGATCCGCCGCGCAGCTGGGCCGCGCTCTGCGACCCCAAATACACCGGCCAGATCGGCCAGGTCATTGGCCCGTCCGGCGGCACCACCTGGACCCGCGTGATGTTTGAGCGGCAGGTGCTGGGGGAGGATTACTGGACCAAACAGGCGGCGGTGAAGCCGAAGCTGTTCCCCTCTGGCGCGCCGTTGTCGGATGCGGTGGTGCGCGGCGAAATCAGCATCGCGCCGCTGATTTTCAACATCGTCTACCCGAAGAAGCAGGCGGGCGCGCCGATTGACGCGGTCTATCCGTCGGATGGGGTGCCGATCTCGCCCTATGGCAGCGGCATTATGAAATCGGCGAAGCATCCGGCGGCGGCGAAGCTGTGGATGGACTGGTGCCTGTCCGATGAGGGCCAGACCCAGTCGATCCGCGACCAGGGCAACCTGACCTCTCTCAAGAGCCCGCCGGTCAAACCGGTGGGCTTCGACCCGGCGCGGGATAAATTATGGACGCCCGATTTCAAGCAGTTCCAGACCTTGCACGACGCCTGGCTGGAGGATTGGAACAAGGCTTACGGGTACAGGCAATAAAAGCCGGGGCGCAATGCACGACGCTTTGGCGTGATTGCCTGTCGCTATCCTGCCAAAACCCCGTCACCCCCGGGCTTGTCCCGGGGACCAGGGTTTCCGCCGGTGCCGCGATTGGTCCCCGGGACAAGCCCGGGGATGACGCGGTTGTAGCCGGGGCGACGACAGGTTGTCCGCCAGGGCGATGGTTTTTCCCCATGGGTCAATGTTGAGGGCGGTTCGAATAACATGTCATCGGAACTTCGCGTCGAGCAGCTTCGCAAGGTCTTCACCACCACCACCGCTCAGGGTCCGGCCCTGAAGGCCGCCGTCGACGACGTGAGTTTCACGATCGCGGCGGGGGAGATCGTGGTGCTGCTCGGCCCCTCCGGCTGCGGCAAGACCACCACCTTGCGCTGCGTCGCGGGGCTGGAGCATCCGACGTCCGGCAAAATCGTCATTGGCGGGACGGTCTATACCGACCCGCAGGGCGGCGTCCTGGTGCCGCCGCGCAACCGCAACCTCGGCATGGTGTTCCAGTCCTATGCGGTCTGGCCGCATATGACGGTGCGCCAGAACGTGGCCTATCCGTTGAAATCCCGTGGCGTCAAAGGCGCGGCGCAGGACAAAGCGGTGAAGGAGGCGTTGGACCTGGTCGAGCTGTCGACCTACGCCGATCGGCCGGTGACGCAGTTGTCGGGGGGGCAGATGCAGCGCGTGGCGCTGGCCCGCAGCATGGTCTACCAGCCGCAGATCCTGCTGTTGGATGAGCCGCTGTCCAACCTCGACGCCCAGCTTCGCCTGCGCCTGCGCGACGATCTCCGCCGCATCATCAAGCGGGTCGGGCTGACGGCGCTGTATGTGACGCATGATCAGACCGAGGCCGTGGTGCTCGGCGACCGGATTGGCGTCATGCGTGATGGCAAGCTGTTGCAGCTCGATACGCCGAGCGCGATTTATAATGAACCAGCCGATTTGTTCGTGGCCGGGTTCACCGGCGCGACCAATGTGATCGAGGGACGGCTGGTGTCTCGCGATGGGGCTTTTGGTGTGGTCGCGGTTGCCTCGGGCGAGCATGTCAACGCCCGGGTTGGTGGCACGGTCGCACCCGGGACGGCCGTGCGGGTCGCGTTGCGGCCGGATAATGTGGTGTTGAACCCCGTTGGGCCGGGCGTGAACCGGTTCCTCGGCGGGGTGAGCACGCGGCATTACCAGGGGACGCAGACGGTGTATCAGGTCTCCGTGCTCGGTGCGGAGATCGAGGCGCTGGAAGTCGGCAGTGCCGCAAGGCATGACGAAAACACGCAGGTCACGGTTGGCCTGCCGCCGGAAGCGTGTTGGGCCTATCCGGTCGCGGGATAGCAATCGGATATCCGGGGGGTGATCAAACACGGTCATTCCCGGGCTTGTCCCATGGGCGCTAACATAATGAGAAATGGCGGCAAAAACCGTCATCCCCGGGCTTGTCCCGGGGACCATGGTTTCCGCTTGTACCGCGATTGGTCCCCGGGACAAGCCCGGGGATGACGCGGAAGAGAGGCCGTCGCCGCTTTTTTTAGCGCCCATGGGGATTAGCCCCCTCCCCCTCATCACCCTTCCCGCCGCGCCACCACGATCAGGAACGGCGCCCCGACCAGGGCGGTCAGCACGCCTAATGGCGGTGCCTGCGGCAGAACGAGCGGTGCCAGCCGGGTCGCCATATCGGCCAGGAGCAGAAGAACGGCCCCGCCCAGACAGGATGCCGGCAGCAGCGCGCCGGGCCTCTCGCCGATCCAGGGCCGCAGCAGATGCGGCACGGCGAGGCCGACAAAGCCGATCCCGCCGGCGATAGCGGCAGCGGCGCCGGCGGTGAGGGCGGTGCCGAGGGCGGCCAAACGCAGCGTCCTCGCGGCCGGCTGGCCGAGACTGGCGGCCATATCCTCCCCCAGGGTCAGCGCATCCAGCCCCGGGCCGAGCCGCAACAGGACCGCGATCCCCGCCACGATCGGCGGGGCGGCCAAAGCAAGGTGCGAGAGCGTGCGGTCCTGTAGTCCGCCCAGCAGCCAGAAGGTGATTTC
>CAIUPC010000555.1 GCA_903900905.1 uncultured Acetobacteraceae bacterium | reverse complement strand
AGCCGGGCCATGACGTCGTAGAGCAGAACGCGCGAAAATCGTTTCCGCGATCTGTGAATCCGGTAGGGCTTGTCCGGGCCATGACGTTGAGAGCATGAGTCAACAGCAACGACGCTTGCTATAAGACCAACCGCATGATCAACGACATTGCCGCCGGAGGGGACATCACCATGCTCAAAACCAAACTGCACCGCGACGGGCACGCGTTCGGCTCCATGGCGATGGAGTTCCTGACCCCTGGCCTGCCGGCCATCATCGATGCCACCGGCGCCGATTTTGCCCTGTTCGATATGGAGCATACCGGCGCCAGCCTCGAGACGATGAAGATGCTGATCGCCGGCTGCCGCGGCCTGAACACCGCGCCGCTGGTCCGCGTGCCGCGTGGCGAATACCATTTCATCGCCCGGGCGCTGGATATCGGCGCCCATGGCATCATGGTGCCGATGGTCAACAGCGCGAAAGAAGCCGCCCACATCGCCGCCTGCGCCCATTACCCCCCGGCCGGGCAGCGCGGCGCGGCATTTGGGGTGGCACATGACGACTACCGCATGGCTGATCCGGCCGCCGCCATGGCGCGCGCGGATGCACGGACCCTCGTGATCGCGCAGATTGAGACCGTTGACGGTCTGAATGAGGTCGAGGCGATCGCCGCCACCCCCGGTATCGACGTCATCTGGCTCGGGCATTTCGACCTCAGCAATTTCATGGGCATCCCCGGCCAGTTCCAGCACCCGGATTTCCTGGCAGCGGTGCGGCGGGTGGTCGATGCGACCAACGCCGCCGGCAAGATCCCCGGCTTCATGGCCAGCAATGAGGCCTGGGCCCAGGAATACTGGCGTCACGGGTTTCGCATGCTGGCCTTCGGGCTTGACCACCTGCTGTTTCAGGCCGCGTTGAAATCCGGATTGAACCGGTTGCGCGCGATGGCGTGATCGCCGCCGGCGCCTCGCCGGGCTTATTCGCTCCGCCCCCACGCCAGAAACTGCACCGGCCGGCCCGGGGTGAAGCGCACGATCGCCCGGCGGATGAACCGGGCCTCGGCACCGGCGCGGGCGAGGGCGAGGATTTCTACCGTAGCGGCTGGGGTCTGCGCCGCCAATTGGTTGATCCCGGTATCCTCCAGGGCCTGCCGCAAGGCCGGTGCGGCATGAAGCGGGTCAATCGCGCCGCCATTATGGATGGATAGGAAGGGCCGCAGCGCGGCCGCGACCTCCGGCGTCATACCGGCGGCCGCCTCGATCTCATCATCCTGCTCGAAGCTCTGGCCCGGCGGGCCATAGGCCAGGCCGGCCATGCGGTAAATCTGCTGCTTGCGCCCCCCCAGCATGGCATTGGCACCGGGCATCCGCCAGTCCTGCAACGCCGCACCCTGGGCCAGCGCCCGCTCGCCTGGCATCCCCAGCCGGAACAGCAGCGCCGCCATGAGCGCCGCCGGGGCTGTGTTCGGGTTGAGCCGCCCGGCGAGGTTTTCGATCGTGACATCGACCCTGACCCCGCCAATTTCGGTGATGCGCGGGACCCTATCGGCGGGCCAGTGCAGGCCGCCGCCGTCCGCCAGCCGCAGGATGGCCTCATGCACCGCCCCATCCGCCGCCGCTTCCACCGCCGCGGCCTCCACCAGGCGTGCCGCGATGGCGAGATCGGTGCGGCTGCCGCCGGTCAAACGGGCGCCGATAAGGGCCAGCAGCCCGACGGTCCAAAGCACGAGGACGAGGACAATGCCGCGCCGATCTGCCGGTCTGTGGCGCATGCCCTGGCTATCAGCGGTCATCTTGCTCCAACCAGCGCCATCAGCCGGGGGCATGGGCCTCGGCCTTCGTCGAAGCCCCTTGGTCACGCGCCAGATGGGTCGATGTTGACACCGCATGGCACTCTGTCATGAGGCTCATCCATGCGGTGCCGGGGGATGTCACGCCAGGGCGCCCATGAAACTGTCGATCAGCGCATTGGTCCGGGTCGGCTCGTCCAGCTGCGGAAAATGGCCGGTATCGTCGATAATCTCGATCCGCGCCGCGGGTACCGCGGTCCGCAGCATGGTCAGATAAGGCGTCGTTTGCCCCGCTTTCATGCTGGTGCGTTCCCGCTTCTCATTGCTGAAGGTGGTCTGAATGGCCATGACCGGCACGCGCAGGCTGCCCAGGGACGCCGTCAGGCGGTGCGTGTCATAGCGCTGCAGGTCGATCAGCATTTTCTCCCCCACCGCGCGCGGAAGCGATACGGCGCGTTCGGCCACGGCGGTGGCAATGGCAGGGTCGCTTTTGGCGGTGAACATATCGCGGAACAGGCCGGCGGCGAGGGTGGCGAAGCCGTTGGGCTGGGCGAAGGCGACCCGTAACACGGTCTCCATGCCCGGGGCGAACTGGCTGCCATCGACGAGAATCAACCCGGCGGTTTGGCCTGGGGCCTGTAAGGCGGCCTCGATCACCACGCGGCAGCCCATGCTATGGCCAACCAGCACCGCGCGCGGCAGAGCGAGGGCGCGCATCACCTCCGCCACATCGGCGCCATAGCGCTCGATCGAGCAATCCGCCGCCGAACCTTTGCTGGCGCCATGGCCGCGCAGATCGACGGCGACGGTCTGGTGCCGCGGCGACAGATGCGCCACCTGCGCGTCCCAGTCGCCGTGCGCGCAGGCAAAGCCATGCACGAACACGATGGGCGGGTGGTTATGGCCGGTGATAACGTGGTGGATCAGCGCCATGACGGGTCTCCCATAAAAGCAGCTCCAATTCGGCCGGATCCGGGGGGTGCGTCAACCGCCGCGTGACCCCATATCCATCTGACGTCCGGCAGCAGGAGCGGTGTGATGAAAATTGGCGTCCCCAGGGAAATCAAAACCCATGAATACCGCGTCGGACTGACCCCCGCCGGTGTCCGTGAGCTGGTCCTGCACGGCCACACCGTCCAGGTCGAGCAAGCCGCCGGGGCCGGGGCCGGCTTTGACGATGCGGCCTATATCGCCGCCGGCGCGGCGATCGCGTCCACGCCGGAAGCCGTTTTCGCGGCCGTGGACATGATCGTGAAGGTCAAAGAACCGCAAGCGCACGAAATCACCCGGCTGCGTAAGGGGCAGATCCTGTTCACCTACCTCCACCTCGCCGCTGATAAGGCCCAGACCGAGGGGCTGATGCGCTCCGGCGCCACCTGCATCGCTTATGAAACCGTGACCGGTGACGCTGGCACCCTGCCGCTGCTGGCGCCCATGAGTGAGGTCGCGGGCCGCATGGCGGTGCAAGCCGGCGCACATTGCCTGGAGCGCGAGCAGGGCGGCGCCGGCATCCTGCTGGGCGGCGTCCCCGGCGTCCCCCCGGCCAAGGTCGTCATTCTCGGCGGCGGCGTCGCCGGCAGCAATGCCGCCCGCATGGCGGTGGGGCTGGAGGCATCGGTGACCATCATCGACCGCTCCATCCCCCGCTTAAAAGAGCTGGATTTGCAGTTCGGACCGCGTGCGACGACGCTGTTCGCGACGGCGGCCGCCATCGAACAGGCCGCGGAGGCGGCGGAGCTGGTTATCGGCGCCGTCCTGGTTCCCGGGGCCGCGGCGCCGAAACTGCTATCGCGCGGCGTGGTGCGGCGCATGCGCCCGGGATCGGTACTGGTGGACATCGCCATCGATCAAGGCGGCTGCTTTGAAACCAGCCGCCCGACCACCCATGCCGCGCCAACGTACGTGGAGGAGGGCGTGGTGCATTACTGCGTCACCAACATGCCCGGCGCGGTCGCCCGCACCTCGACCTTCGCGCTGACCAATGCAACGCTGCCTTTCATCATGGCACTGGCGAACAAGGGCTGGAAACAGGCGCTGTCGGATGACCCGCATCTCTGCGCGGGATTGAATATCCATGAGCGGCAGGTCACCCATCTGGCCGTCGCCCAGGCCCTGGGGCTGCGCTACACGCCGGTGCGGGAGGTTCTTTCGCCGCCACTAGGCATGTCCGGCGGCGGGTCCTGAAAGCCCAAGGGCGTATGGCGCGGCCTATAGCACGGCGCCGCGCCGCCAGCCATCACTGCATCCGCGCGCCTTTTTCCGTGAAGGCCAGTATCCCCATGGCGACCGCGCCGGTTGCCTTCCAGGCCGCGGCGGTGGCGAAGAGCTTCATCCGGATCAGCGGATCGCCGAGCCAATTGAACGCATAGCCTCCAAGCACCCATCCCAGCGTTGCCCAAAGCGCGACCGACACCAGCAGGATCGGGAACATCAGCGAAACCCGCCGGCAGCAGGAGACGAAGGCGGCATAGGCGGCGGTGACGCCGATACCCGCGCCCACGAACATCGCGGGCGGCTGATAGTGCATCTGGAGCCACCATCCCGCGGCGATGCCGAGGGCAGCCCCTTCGAAAATGCCGAGGAAACCGGCGCTGGGTTCAGGCGCGTAGATCGGGACAGCCATGGTTCTCGCTCCTCTCGATGGTTTTGGCGCGGGTCAGGGGCAGGCGGCGCCAAACGATCTTTGAGGCGAATATAGCCGCGTGCCTCGGCTGCATTCAATCGTATTTTCTAAACTCAAGTAAATGTGAAGTTAATGGCGCCGATCATACTGTATTAATTTATTGATGGCAAACAATAGAATTTCAATCCGTGGATATAAAAATGAGACACCCCCTCTGCGTTCCGATCCAGGCCGCGATAAGTGCCAGAAACAGTGGAACCCTATGCGATGGTGCGGCGATGGGAAAGCCGATCTCGTTACAGTGATTGGTGGCGTTTCTAATGGGCGTCAGTGATCGGTGGGAATCCCAATTTTGTGACGGGCGTCAATAAAATCAGCAGGCCGGCCGCCGTGGCCCAGAACGCCGCGCCAGGGACCGTCCGGCGGTCACGCTTTGGGTTTCTCTCAATCGCGTTCCACCCGTATTATATTTGGGACGAAGGCCTTGAGGCACCCGCCTTGAACCCCCGCATCCAACGGGTCATGATCCCCCGATGACCGAACCCCACACCCGCCTGGCGTACCAGGCCAGCGTCGATCGCACCCCGCTCGCTTTGCCCGATGGCAACCGAATCGCCGTCTTCCTGGTGGTGAATGTGGAGCGCTGGGATATCGCCCGCCCCATGCCGCGCCAGGTCCTCACCCCGCCGCAGGGCGCGAGCGTGATCCCCGACCTGCCGAACTGGGCCTGGCACGAATACGGCATGCGGGTGGGGTTCTGGCGGCTGAAACAGGCGCTCGACGCGCATGGCATCGCCCCCACTCTGGCGATCAACGGCGTGGTGCCGAAGGCCTATCCCCGCGTGGCCCAGGCCGCCCGTGACGCGGGGTGGGAGTTCATGGTGCATGGCTACCACCAGACCGCCACCCATCTGGTGCAAGACCAGCGCGCCATGATCCGCGACGCCATCGCGGACCTGACCGAGGCTGCCGGCCACGTCCCCGTCGGCTGGCTCGCCCCCGGCCTGACCGAGACGCTGGACACCCCCGACCTCCTGGCCGAAGCCGGCATCCAGTACTGCGCCGATTTCGTTCTCGACGACCTGCCGTGCCGGTTGCAAACCGCGCATGGGGACATGCTGACCATGCCGTACAGCGTGGAGCTGAACGACATCACCATGATGATGATCCAGCACCACCGCGCGGAGGAGTTGTTCGACCGCACCGTCGCCCAGTTCGACCGCCTGTATGAGGAAGCCGCGACCCAGGGGGCCAAAGTCATGGGCCTCGCGGTGCATCCTTATATCAGCGGCGTGCCGCACCGCATTGGCTGGTTCGAGAAGGCGTTGGCCCATATGGCATCCCGGCCCGGGACCCTGTTCTGGCAGGGGCGGCAGATCATGGACTGGTACAAACAGGCGACCGCCTGATCACCCCGCCCCGCCGGGCACCCAGAGCACATCCGCCGCGCCATGGCCGTTCAGCACCCGCGCCAGCACGAACAGATGGTCGGAAAGCCGGTTCAGATAGCGGCACACCGCCGGGTTGACCTCTTCGACGCCGATAGCGGCCCGCTCCGCCCGCCGCACCACCACCCGCGCGGCATGCGCATGCGCCGCGCCGGCGCTGCCGCCGGGCAGGATGAAGCTGGTCAAAGCGGGCAGGGCGGCATTCATCGCCTCAACCTCCGCTTCCAGCCGCAGGATCGGCTTTTCCGTCATGCGCAGCCGCGCGCCGCCTTCGCCGGGCACGCATAAATCGGCGCCGAGATCGAACAGATCGTTCTGGATGCGGGCCAGCATCGCGTCCGCGTCCGGCTGATCCCGCGTGTGTAGCCGCAGCACGCCGATAATGGCATTGGCCTCATCGACGCTGCCAATGGCCTCGATCCGCGGGCTGTCCTTGCGCACCCGCGCCCCATCGCCGAGCGAGGTCTCACCCCCGTCGCCGCCGCGTGTGACCACCCGGTCGATGCGCACCATGTCAGTCTCCTATTTCGCGGTGAACAGAAACCGCATCTTCATATCGAACGGGATCGTCTTGCCGTCCTTCATCGCCGGGCGGAAGTGCCAATTGCGCACCGCCTCCTGCGCCGCGCGATCCAAGGCCGGATAGCCGGAGCTTTCGGCGACATCCACACCCTCCGGGTATCCGCCCGGGGAGACATGGATCACCACCACCACCGCCCCCTGCTGATTGGCGCGGGCCGCGTCCTCCGGATACGGCGGCGGACGGTTGCGGGCTTTGTCATCAAGGCTGGCGGGGATGACATTGTCGCCACCGGAGACAATCGTGTTGGATTCGCTGTCGGTGCCGCCGAGATTGACCCGGAGACTGTTGCCTTGGGTCGAGGGGGGAACCGGCCGGGCGGCCTCCCGCGGGGGCGCGGGCTGGTTCGGTGGGAGAGCGCCGTTATCCGCCGCCGTATCGGGGCTGGGTTGTTGGGCCGGGGCCTGTTCCGACGCGGGTGGCTGCGGCTGGGCGGCGGCCTGGGTGGTGGTTTCCCCCGCGCCCTGCTGTTCCTGCATCACCAGCTCAACCGCGACCGGCTGATCCGGCGCCGCCGCACGATCAGCCGCGCCGAATTGCGGGCGCCACAGCAAGGCCGCGGCGATCAGCAGATGCAGCGCCAGCGACAGCAGACCGGCAAGGCGCAGCCTGGCTGGCATCAGAGCGGCAACAGCCTTGGCGCCGGGTCGCTGCCGGCACGCATGCCGAAGGCCGCCGCCGCTGCCGCCAGGCAATCGCCCGGCGCGCCATCCGCCACGACCCGCCCATCTTGCAGCACCAGCATGCGCTGCGCGTATTCCAGCGCGAGGTCGATCGCATGCAGCACCGCCACCACCGCCATGCCTTGCCCCGCCAGCGCGCGCAGCAGCCGCATCGCCGCATGCGCCGCCGCAGGATCCAAATCAGCCGTCGGCTCGTCCAGCAGCAGCATCACAGGCTCCGTCGCGAGGGCGCGCGCCAGCATGGCCCGCCGCGCCTCCCCACCGGAGATGCGATCGATGCGCGCATCCCGCAACCCCGTGAGGCCCCAGGCTGCCATCGCCCGCTCGATCGGTCCGGCCGCGGTGTCGCCATGCGGGATGCGGCCGAGTTCCACCACCTGGCGCACCGTCAGCCCCCAGGCGCTGCGCGCCCCCTGCGCGACATAGGCAACCCGCCGCGGATCGTTCGGCGTGGTCCCCGGCAGCAACCCCGCGAGGGCGCGGATCAGCGTGGTCTTGCCAGCACCGTTCGGCCCGCAGAGGGCGGTAAATTCACCGGCCCGCGGCGCGAAGCTGACATCGTGCAGCAGCGTCCGGCCCGATAAGGCGATGGTTTGGCAGCGCAGCGCGGGGAGGGCGAACAGGGCCGTCATGGAGTCCTTCTGAAACCGCGTGCCCGGTCTTACACCGCGAGACCCCGCGGCGTCGCGCGGCTTGCATGGTGTCATCCCCGGCGACGGCCGAGGACCCACGTCTTACCGGGAATGCCCCCAGGATTCAGCGCTCCTCCGGCGCGATATCCCTGATCCCCGCGCAATGGGCCGCGATATCGTCTGTGCTGTATTTCAGGTGGACCCGCTTCTCCGACGCGGGCTGCCGCGCCAGTGACACGCCCGGCCGCCATTCCCGCGCCGGGCGGATGGGCCGCGGGACAAAGCCGCCGCCGCAATTGGGGCAGACATTGCCGAGCCGGTGCTCAGCGCAGGCGGCGCAGAAGGTGCACTCATACGAGCAAATTCGCGCCTGGGTGGATGCGGGCGGCAGATCGATGTCGCAAAATTCGCAATTCGGGCGGAGCTCAAGGGCCATCATTGTCTCCTGCGTGTTACGGGTGGGAGGCGCAGTATAAGGTCCGCGCCGGGCATTTTCACCGTCACGCCGCCATCTCAGCATAAAGTTCTTGAAATGTTCCTGGCCAAATGACATCTTTCTGGCGAAGCGGGAAGGATGTTAACCCATCGCCTCCCGAAATCGGGTACAATCGCGGCTTCTGAACAGGGACTCGGCACGATGGCTGGCAGCGTCAACAAGGTGATCCTCGTGGGCAATCTGGGGAAAGACCCGGAAGTGCGTAACACCCAGGATGGCAGCAAGATCGTCAATCTCACGCTGGCGACCAGCGAGACCTGGAACGACCGCGCCTCGGGGGAAAAGAAGGAACGTACCGAATGGCATCGCGTGGTCATCTTCAATGACCGCACCGCCGATGTCGCCGAACGCTTCCTGAAGAAGGGCGCCAAAATTTACGTTGAAGGCACCTTGCAGACCCGCAAATGGACCGACCAGTCCGGCCAGGAACGCTACACGACGGAGGTCGTTATCGGCCGCTTCAACGGCCAGCTCACCATGCTCGACACCCGCTCCGGCGGCGGTGGCGGTGATTTCGGCGGCGGGCCGGATGACTCTGAGATGGGTGGTGGCATGGGCGGCGGCGGCATGGGCGGTGGCCGGGCCGGCGGTGGCGGTGGCGGCTACAATCGTGATCGTGCCCCGGCCGCGGCGGCGCGCCCCCCGGCCCAGCGCGGTGGCGGCGGTGGCGGGCCGTCCTGGGATGCGCCGAAAGGCGGCGATCTGGACGACGAAATCCCCTTCTGAGGTTAGGCCGACATGGGCGCCGCACCCATCTCCGACCGCGTCCTGACCAGCGCCGAACTCCGCGCGCTGCAAGGGCGGTCGGATTGGCGCGGCGCCGTCCAACTCGCCATCCATCTGGGGTTTCTCATCGGCACCGGCTGGCTGGTTGCAATCTCAACCGGCTGGACCACCATTCCCGCGATGGTCGTGTTCGGCATGGTGCAGGCGGCGCTTTTCGCCCCCGCGCATGAGTGCATGCATCAGACGGTCTTCGCCACCAAACGCCTCAACGCCATCGTCGGCTGGCTGGTGTCGTGCCCGTCCTTGCTGAACCTGCATTTCTACACCGCCTTCCACTGGGCGCATCACCGCAACACCCAAATTCCCAATGAGGACCCGGAACTCGCCTCGCCCCCGCCCACCACTATCGGCGGCTACATCCTGCGGGTGCTGGGGGTGCCCTTCTGGCGGCTGCGGCTCAAAACCGTGGCCGATGCCTGGCGCGGGGACCTCAGCGCCTATCCCTATATTCCCGCCATGGCCGCGCCGCGTATCATCACCAGCATTCGCGCCATGAGCCTGCTGATGGTTGGCGGCTCGATCCTCTCCGCCGTCCTCTTCGGATGGAAAACTCCATTCCTCTTTTGGATCGGCCCGCAACTCCTGGGCCAGCCGCCGCTCCGCGCCTATCTGCTGGCGGAGCACACCGGCTGCACCGAGGATCGCAACGGCCTCACCAACACCCGCACCACGCTGACCAATCCGCTGGTGCGGCTGCTGATGTGGAACATGCCGTTCCACGCCGAACATCATCTGTATCCGACGATCCCCTTCCATCGCCTCCCCGCCGCGCATGCCGCGATCGGGGCGAAGCTGGGGGTCGTCCAGCGGAGTTATCTCCGCTGGAACGCTGGTTTCGCCAGGGAAGTATCAGGCCGGCGCTAGCCAGGCATTGGCATCTTCGGGAAGCTTTGCAGACCACCGCCCAGCGACACCCAGGGCATCTTGCTGTCGCAATAGATCTCCATCGTCGGCTTCAGCCAGCTCTGATCATCCAGCGAACCCGCGCGGATCATGGTCACACCCTGCATGATGTCGGCCGTATCGATCACCGGCGACCCGCAATTCGGGCAGAACGAGGAATGCGTGCCCTGGCCGCTATCGCCAGTGCTGTCGTAGGTTTTCAGCTCCCCGGACACCGACAGGGTCGGGGTCGGGATCGCGAGGACCACCGAGAACGACGTGCCGGTGATTTTCTGGCACGATTTGCAATGGCAGAGGCCCTGAAAAATCGGCTCTGCTTCGGCGCTGTAGCGGACCTTGCCGCACATGCATCCGCCTTCGATCTTCGCCACGTGACTCTCCTGGTAATGACCTGACTTCGTCGCGATCCTAACACGGGATATCACTCAGAAAGCAAGCCCGCGATCTGGTCCAGTGCCGCCGGTTTTTCGCCCAGCACCCAATCCGCCGCCGCGACTTCCCACGCGGCTTCTTCCGGTGCCAAGGGGTCTTGCGGCGACAGCTTATGCGCCAGCACGAAGCGCGCGATCAGCGCCCGCCGCGTATCGGCGCCGGGGCGCGTCGCCTCCCAGGCCAGCAGCACCGCACTCGTCACATCGTACAAAGCCGTTGCCGCCTGCCGGGCCAGGCTTTCCTGATCCACCACCCGCTCCGCCAGCGCCATCGCCCGATCCAGCGCCGAACCCAGCGCATTGCGGAAGGGGGAGGGCAACGCCCGCGCTTCCTCCAGCCGCGCATGCAGCATCCGCTGCAAGGCGAGATGCGCCTGAGCCTTGCCAACGGCGCGGCCGATCACATCCAGCGCGTTGATATTGCTGGTCCCCTCCCACAGCAGCCCGATCGGCGCATCGCGGACCAGCCGCGGGTTCACCCAGTCCTCGATCGCGCCGTTGCCGCCGCGCACTTCCATCGCGCCCACGGCCACCGGCACGTTGTCGCGGCAAGCCCGTAGCTTCAGCAGGCCGGTCAGGATGCGCAGCTCTTCCTTCGCCCCGCGCCCCATCGCGTCCGCGGTGCAGAACGACATCGACAGCGCCTGTTCCGTCGGCACGATCAGCTTCAGCAACTGCCGGCGCATCAGCGGGAATTCGATGACCATCCGGCCAAAAGCCGACCGTCCGCGGGCGACGGCGAGGGATTCATTGACGCAGCGGCGCATCATCGAGGCGGCGCGAACCCCATGCGACAGGCGCGAGAGGTTCACCTGCTCCATCATCTGCTTCAGGCCATTGCCGACATCGCCCACCAGATAGGCCTCGGCGCCTTCGAGGTTGATCTCCCCGCTGGCCATCGAGCGCGTGCCCATCTTGTCCTTCAGCCGGACGATCCGGTACGCATTGCGCTTGCCATCCCGGGTGCGACGCGGCAGAGCGAACAGCGCCAGGCCTTTGGTGCCGCTCGCCGCGCCCTCCGGCCGGGCCAGCATCAGCGCCACATCGGCATCGGCGTGGGAGCAGAACCATTTGTCGCCATACAGCCGCCAGACACCGTCGGTCTGGCGCGCCACGGTTTCGATCGCGCCGACATCGGAGCCGCCGGCCTTCTCCGTCATGAATTGCGTGCCCTTCCAGAAGGTCGCCATGTCAGCCGAGAGCATCTTCGGCAGCAGGTAATCCTGCAGCGAATTGCTGCCGAATTTGCGCACCAGATGGATGGAGGTGTCGGTCACGCTGATCGGGCACATCAGCCCGAACTCGCCCTGCACGAACAGATATTGGAAGGCGTATTTGGCGACCGGCGGCAGCGGCTTGTCATAGCCGAGCACGCCGCCGCGATGGCTCATGGCGTGGAACTGGAAGTCGCGAAACGCGATCTGCTCCATCTCGCGATAGGCGGGGTGGTATTCGATCCAGTCCTCATCGCGGCCATAGCGGTCGCGCGCATGCAGCACCGGCCCGTGGCGGTCCGCCACGCGGGCCAGTTCATCCAGGCGGCCGCCGGCGAGTTGGCCCATGCGCTGGAAATGCGGGGTGAAATGGCTCCGCACATCCTCCGGCAAATAAATCCCCAACAGGTCCCGCAGGCTCCGATCGGCTGCGTAGAAATCCATGCCCGCGCAGTCGGGGGCGATCCAGTCGGAACCTGTGCGGGTCATGGGGTGTCCTTGTTCGTCTCAGCGCGGGTCGATGTAGATCTCGACGCGGCGGCTTTCCAGTGGGTTATCGATATAGCTGGTGCCGCCCTTCGGCAGGATGGTGATCAACCGGGCGGGCACGCCCTTGGCGACCAGGCGATCCTTCACCACCTGCGCGCGCAGGTCCGACAGCAGCGCATTGGCGCGGCGGGAGCCGGTGATGCTGGCATAGCCCGCGACATCCAGCGGCACGCCCGGGTGCTCGCTGGCCCATTTGGCGGCTGAATCGATCACCTTGCCGGCGTCGGTATCGAAATCCGCCGACCAGATGGGGAAGTAAAGGACCACCTTATGGCGCTCGCTCAATGGCGCGGCCAACGCGGGGAAGGCGAGGCTTAGGCCCATGGCGGCCAACAGAACCAGACGACGGCGCATTTCGCTCTCCTTGGGCGAAACAGATCGCCTGAGCGGGCATGACGGGTGCGCTGCCCACCGTCAATGAAAACCGGTGGGCCGTCCCAGTGACACCTCAGCCTCAGTCCTTCGGCACGCCGATGATCTGGCGCTGGATCATATCGGCGATCTCCGCCTCGCTGTAGCCATGCTCGGACAGCACATCGACCGAGTGCTCCCCAACCCGCGGCGCATGGGCGCGTTTGGTGCCGCTTTCCAGCGGCGGCAGGCCGGGGATATTCGGCATTGGCACGAGTTCGGCGATGCCGGGCTGCGCCAGCCAGGCCATGATGCCGGTCGCCGCCACCTGCTCTTCCTTCAGGAACTCTTCGTAGCTGTTGACACGCCCGTTCATGATGCCGCGCGCGGTCAGGCGCTCGCTCAGCCATTCCGTGGTGCGGGATTTGATCACCGGGCGGATCAGCTCCAGCAGCGCGTCCAGATTGTCGCCGCGGCCTTTATGGGTGTTGAAGCGGGAATCGTCGTGCAGATCCATCCGCTCGATCGACTCGCAGAACGGGCGCCAGTCCGTCGGCCGCACCATGGTAATGTTGATCTGCCCGTTCGACGTGTTGAACACCCCGTTCGGCATGCTGGTGCGCTGCGCCGTGCCGCGCTCCAGATAGTTCGCGATCAGGCGAATGACCGACAGCATCGCCCCGCCATGCATCAGGCTGAGTTCGATGAAGCGGCCCTGCTTCTCCTTCTGCTCGCGCCGCACATAAAGCGAGGTGGCGATCGCCTGGAACCCCAGCAGCCCGCTGAACATATCGATCAGGGAGATCGCGATGCGGTGCGGATGGTTGTCGTGCTCGCCCTTGTTCTCGGTGACGATGCCGGTGAAGGCCTGCAACACCGGGTCCATCGCCGGGCGCGCCGCCAACGGGCCGTTCTGGCCGAACCCGGAGATGGAGTAATAGATAATCCCCGGCTCCTTGGCGCTGACCGCGTCATAGCCGAAGCCGTAACGCTGGATGGTGCCGGGCTTGAACCCCTCGATGAACACGTCCGCGCCCTTGATCAGCCGCCAGAGAACGTCCTTCCCCTCCTGCGTCTTCAGGTCCAGCGCCAGCGCCCGCTTGCCGAGTGTGCCGTAGAACGAGAACGCGGAATGGTCGCCATAGGTGCGGCCGAGGATGCGCGACCAGTCGCCGCCATTATGCGGGGTCTCGATCTTGATCACGTCGGCGCCATGCTGCGCCATCATCATCGCGCAGGAAGGGCCGGCGACCCCGCCGCTCAGATCGATCACTTTCAGGCCGGCGAAGGCCGCGCTGTAGTCCATTGTTTCCTCCAGAATGTCTTGCGGAGGGTTACCCCCCGAATCTGACCACAATATTAAACGTCCCGGGGCGCCGAGGGAAATCCCGGGACGCGCGCGTCCGGCTCTGATAGACAGCGCGCATGAGCCGCGGTGAACGCTTCGCGCTTGGCAGCATCGCACTTGGCTGTCTGGTGCTCGGATTGAAGGGTGCGGCCTGGTGGCTCACCGGCAGCGCGGCTCTGTACTCAGATGCGCTCGAAAGCACCGTCAATGTCGCCGCCAGCGTGGTGGCCTTCGTGGCGTTGCGCTTCGCCGCCATTCCAGCCGACGCCAACCATCCCTATGGGCATGACAAGGCGGAGTTCTTCGCCGCCGTCGTCGAAGGCGTGTTGATCATCGTCGCTGCTTTGTCGATCTTCGTGCATGCGGCGCATGTGCTGCTAGACCCGCAACCGCTGGTCTGGCCGCTCGAAGGTCTGGCTCTCAATGCCGTCGCCACCCTCATCAACGGTATCTGGTCCGTGGTCCTGACCCGTATCGGGCGGCGTCTGCGCTCGCCGGCGCTGGTGGCCGATGGCAAGCATCTTATGGCTGATGTCGTGACCTCCTTCGGCATCGCCGCCGGGGTCGCGGTGGCGATCCTGTCGAATATGCTGATCCTGGACCCCGTGATCGCGGCGCTGACCGGGGTTTACGTGCTCTGGTCGGGATCGCGCATGGTGCTGGGATCGGTCAGCGACCTGATGGACGCGGCCCCGGAACCCGCCGTGCTCGACCGCATTCGCGCCTTGGTCGCGCAAAGCGGTACCGGCGCGATCGAGGCACATGATCTGCGCACCCGCATCGCCGGTCGGCTGACCTTTCTCGAATTCCATCTGGTCGTCCCAGGCTCCATGACCGTCGCCGCCTCGCACGAGATTTGCGATCGGATCGAGGCGACCCTGAAGGGCGAGATGGAGCACCTGATGGTCACCATCCATGTCGAGCCGGAGGAAAAAGCCAAGCAGCACGGCGTTCTGGTGTTGTGATCCGTTGGTGTGTGCGAGGTGCCGATGGGGAGGGGTGGCGGGTAGGTTTAAGTGGCTCGGTTGATGCACAGCTGCCCGAAACCCGTCATGCCGACGCAGGTCGGCATCCACGCCTTTTCCGGGCCGAACTCTGCAAAGT
>CAIUPC010000554.1 GCA_903900905.1 uncultured Acetobacteraceae bacterium | reverse complement strand
TTCAGGGCCTGCACGGCCTCATGCCAGTTGTCCGGCAGACGGCCGGCGATGGCCCGGTCGAAATCGGCGCGCTGGGCATGCCGGTTCAACCGCTTCAGCCAGCCGCGGCGCACGCCAGCACCACGCGTGCCAGCAGCGTGCCACAGTGCGGTCAGATCGTCCGGGACGGTGAAGGGTGGGGAAGTCCAGCCGAGGAACTGCTTCGCCGCCTCCGCCTCTTTCGGCCCCAGCGGCGCGCCATGCGAACCAGCGGTGCCGGCCTTTGTCGGCGCACCCAGGGCGATGATCGTCTTGCAGGCGATCAGTGTCGGCTTCTTCGAGCGCACCGCGAAAGACATCGCGGCGGCGATCTGCACGGGATCATGCCCATCGACGGCCTTGACCGCCCAACCCGCCGCGGTGAACCGCTTCAGCTGATCTTCAGACGTCGAAAGGCTGGTGCCGCCGTCGATCGAGATGCTGTTGTTGTCCCAAAGGACGGTCAGCTTCTCCAGCCGCAGATGCCCGGCAAGCCCGATGGCCTCATGGCTCACGCCCTCCATCAAACATCCATCGCCGGCAATCACCCAGGTGCGGTGATCGACCAGCGACTTGCCATAGCGGGCCGCCATCATGCGTTCCGCCAGCGCCATGCCAACGGCGGTCGCGAGGCCCTGGCCAAGCGGGCCAGTCGTCGTCTCAATCCCCGGATGCTCACCCCATTCCGGATGCCCCGCGGCGGGGGAGTGCAACTGGCGGAACTGCCGGAGCTTGTCCATTTCCATCCCGGCATAACCGGTCAGGTGCAGCAGCGAATACAACAGCATCGAGCCATGCCCGGCCGACAGCACGAAGCGGTCGCGATCCGGCCACCGCGGATCGGCCGCGTCGTATTTCAGAAACCGGGACCAAAGGACGGTCGCGACATCGGCCATGCCCATGGGCATGCCGGGATGGCCGGACTTCGCCGCCTCCACCGCGTCGATCGACAGTGCGCGGATGGCATCGGCCATGCGGCGCGCTGGGGTTTCCTCACGGGCCCGAATCGCCACCTGCTCGGCAAGGGCGGGGTTGTCCGCGTTGGTCTCGGCCATGGCAGCCATGGAATCTCCTTAAGGCATCCCCATCATCCGTGCGGAGGACGCCGGTTCGGGCGGTATCTGCCAGCGCTATACGGCAGGATCGTGGCAGGCGGCAAATCCGAAGGGTTCCGGTTGATCGACGCACGGCCGTGAAGCCCCCACTAACAGGGCCATTGATCATGCCAAATCTGCGTGCACCGCCAAAGAGCCGCAAACCACGCACGCTGTCATCCCGGGGCTTTTACCTACAGATTCAAAAAACCGTCACGCCCGCGCTGCCCCGCGCCCGGGGCTGAGAAACCATGCCAACACCACCACCAGCCCGCTGAACACCCCAGGAATTAAAGCGATCACCCACAAATCCGCCGCCGCGAAAGCCGCCGTGGTCGCCCAGCCAATTGAGGACATCGCCTCCCCATAGGTCGTCAGGCGGGAAGCCGTCTGGCGCCGGCGGATGCGGCCGCGATGCGCTTGCAACCGGTACCAATATTGGATCGCCGTCGCCGCCGCACCGCTGATCGCGATGCCGGTCAGAGCAATCAGCCCGGCGCCAAACGACAGCCAGAACAGCGCCAGGATGAAGGGGGAAAAGGCGATGACGGTGCTGCTCATGACCGCCTCAACCTTGGCCCGCAGCACCAGACGCGGGGTCACCGGCGCGGTGCGAATCAGCTCCGGCGCGTCCTCCGACGAGATCGCGACCCAGGCCAGGCCGCCGGCGAATTGCCCGGCGGCGGTGATCAACACCGGCACCAGCAGAGTCGCGGCGTTCAGGCCGGTGTCAAACCGGCTCCAGAGCAGATAGGCGGCCGGCAGCAGATACAGAATCTGCACCAATGTCTGCGACACCAGCCAGGGATCCCGCCGGATCAGGATCCATTCCTTACGCCGCAGCGACTGCGCCTGCGACAGGTTATGGAACGCCCGCATGGGCCGCGCTGTCGTGTCGGCGGGCTGCCCGTGCCCGGCGCCAATACTGGCGGCACTCAGCACGATATGCCCGAAGCGCGGGGCGAAGACCGCGATCGTCGCGATCAACCCCAGCGCCGAGGCCAGCATCAACCCCACCAACGGCCCGGTGTACCCCATCATCGCATAGGCAACCGCCCACAACGGACTGTCAGCCGCCGGGGCCAAAGCCGCCGCGGTGTCAGACTCCAGAAATGCCAGCCGATCAAGCGAGCCTTGCGAGAGGATGGCGGCGAATTGGAGGCTGATGACGAAGATCGCGCCAATCAACGCGGCCACGATCTGCGCCACGATGCGGGTGCGCTTCGGCCCAATGACCTTGAACAACCCAACCGTTAGCAGAATCGCGAGCGAGACCGCGAGCATCGCCAGCGCCATCGTCGCCGGATAAGCCGCCAGCCAGGCCGCCCCACCCCGCCATGCCAGAACATTGATGAACGGCGCCACAAGCACCAGCGCCATCATCATGATGCTGACCGTCATGGCGCAAATCCGCACCGCGAACAGCCGCCACGCCGCAATCGGCGACGACAGAATCAGCTCCAGGTCGCCGCGGGTGTAGAAGGCGCGGGTCACAGCCTCCATCGACTGCGACAGCATCAGCGACCAGGACAGCAGGAAGGTGCCGGTTACGGTCACCAGCGTGCGCTGTGTCGGCACGCTGGCGGTGGTAAAATCGGGATGCAGCAAGGCGCCCGCCAGGACATGCAGCAGCACCATCAACCCAATGCCGATACAGCCGAGAATCACCGCTCGCACTCGGCTGGTGCGCCCCATCAGCAGGCGCCAGTCACGCCACGACAGCCGCCATTCGTGATGGGCGAACCAGGCGATAGAGCCGATGGTCATACTTCCAAAGGCTCCGCCGGGCGGGAGGGAGCAATCAGGCTGAGGAACACGTCCTCCAGGCTGGCATCGCCGGTATCGGCCTGGGCCCGCAGCTCCGCCAGCGTCCCCTCCGCGATCAGCCGCCCTTCATCGATCACCCCGATCCGGTCGGCCATGCGTTCGGCGACGTCCAGGATGTGTGTGGTCATGATCACCGCGCAGCCCTCCGCCAGACGGTCGCGCAACACGCCTTTGACGATGCGCGCGGAGCCGGCGTCGAGGCCGGTCAGCGGCTCATCCAAAATGATGAGCTTCGGGTCATGCACCAGCGCACCCGCCAGAGCGACCTTCTGGCGCATGCCCTTGGACAAGCTCTCACAATGGCTGCACGCATGCGGGGTCAGGCCGAGCAGATCGAGCAGCTGCGTCCCCCGCGTCCAGGCCAATTGCCGGTTCACGCCCCAAAGACCGGCGACGAAATCCAAATATTCCAGCGGGGTGAGCTTGT
>CAIUPC010000553.1 GCA_903900905.1 uncultured Acetobacteraceae bacterium | reverse complement strand
CTGCCGGCATCGACGCCCGCTTTGCCCCGGCCCGCTCCGGCATGCCCTTCTGGGTCGCGGCCAGCGCCGCCTTCGCGCTGATCGCGGGGATCTATGCCTGGGGCTTGACCAGTTTGAATGCGGCCTCCGATGAGGTCTATCGCACCGCGCTGACCGCGCCGCCCGCGGCCATGCCGGCGCTGGCCCGTCCGCCCGCCACGCCGCCTCCACCGCCGCCGCCACCGCCGGAGGAACCCGGCCCGGCGGAGCGCCTGCATGCCGCGCTGGCTGATTTACCGGCGGTCGAGGTGTTGGGCGGGGCGACCGCGACGACCCTGCGCATCCCCGTCCGCCTCTTGTTCCCCCAGGCCAATGCCACCATCGCCCCCGGGCCCCTACCCGATCGGCTCGCGCAGGTCCTGAAAGCCGAAGGCGGTGCTGTCCGGGTGATCGTCTACACCGACTCGCAACCCGAGCGTTCCGTGGCGTTCCCATCCAATTTCGCGCTTTCGACCGCGCGCGCCAAAGCGTTGCAGACCGTGCTGGCCCGCGCACTGGCCGATCCCAAGCGCGTCACCGCGGAGGGGCGGGCCGACGCCGATCCGGTGGCGCCGAACAACACCGATGACGGACGCGAGCGTAATCGCCGCATAGAAATACAGGTGGCCGCCGCACCATGACGTTCAAATTCTCGACCATGCGCTGGGTCACCACGCTGGTGGGCGCGCAGATGCTGTGCGGCATCATCTGGGTGCTGGGCCCGCTGCTCGACCTGCTCGAAGGCAGCGCCGCCCGGTTCGGCGTCATCGCGGCGGTGCTGTTGGTCTGGGCGGTGACCAACCTGCTGCTCGACTGGCTGCGCATGCGTCAGGAGAACGCCCTGACCGCGGGCGTTGTTGGCGATGCCGGTGAAGAAGCGGCCGCCGTCGGGGCGAAGCTGGCCACGGCTTTGGCGCGCCTGAAAGAGGCAAAGGGCAGCAAGGGCTACCTCTATGAGCAGCCCTGGTACGCGATCATCGGCCCGCCCGGCGCCGGCAAGACCACCGCGCTGCTGAACGCGGGCCTGAAATTCCCGCTGTCGAACGAACTCGGCCCGGGCGCGGTCGCCGGTGTTGGCGGGACCCGGCTTTGCGACTGGTGGTTCACCGAAGACGCGGTGCTGATCGACACCGCCGGCCGCTACACCACCCAGGACAGCGACAAGGACGTTGATCGCGCCGGCTGGGACGCGTTCCTGACCCTGCTGCGCAAGACCCGGCCGCGCCAGCCGCTGAACGGCGTGATCGTGGCGATCGCGTTGAGCGACGTCGCGACCGATCAGGCCAGTGTGCTGGAAACCCATGCCCGCGCCATCCGCGCCCGCATCGATGAGCTGGAAACAAGGCTCGGCGTGCGCATGCCGATCTATGCGGTGTTCACCAAGGCCGATCTGCTGTCCGGGTTTACCGAGTTCTTCGCGGACCTCGACCGCGCCGGGCGGGAGCAGATCTGGGGCACGACGCTGCCGTTGGAGGCGCCGGGCGACGGCTCCGCCTCCCTGCGGCCGCTGCTGGACCGCCTCAGCCGGCGCATGTTCGTTCGCCTCGACGCTGAGGCCGATCCCGATCGGCGCACACTGATCGCGGGATTCCCGGCGCAGTTGGCGAGCGTGTTGCCGCGGCTGGAGACCTTCATGGCCCGCGCCTTCGGGCCGAACGCGGCGGGGAAGATGCCGTTGCTTCGGGGTGCTTACCTGTCCTCCGGCACCCAGGATGGGACGCCGATTGATCGCCTGATTGGGACGATGGCGCGGTCGTTCGGGCTGGATCAGCG
>CAIUPC010000552.1 GCA_903900905.1 uncultured Acetobacteraceae bacterium | reverse complement strand
GCCCGGGGATGACGGGGAAGGGAGGACGCAAGGCCGACGGCGTAAGTCGTATGCCGTGAAGGGGCGGCTGCCATGGCGTGCCCATAGCTCAGAAATAATGCCACACATTGGCGGAGCGCGCTTCGTCCGGGGTACCATCAAACACGATCGCGCCATTATTCATAATGATCACCCGATCGGCGATCCGCATCGCCGCGGCAACGTTCTGTTCGACCAGCACCGCTGTCATCCCGTGCGACTGACAGAGGTCGCGCACCTGATCGAACATCCGCTCGACCAAATTCGGCGCCAGCCCAATGGAGGGTTCGTCCAGCAGCAGGCAGCGCGGCGTGCCCAGGATCGACAGCGACATGGCGAGCATCTGCTGCTGCCCGCCGCTCATGCTGCCGGCGCGGGTGGTGCGGCGCTCATCCAACACCGGGAACAGCTTGTAGACATCGGCGATGCCGAACATCGCCCCCGGCAGAACGTTGCGGGCGGCGACGACGTCGATATTGTCCTCCACCGTCAGGTCGGGGAAGATGCCGCGCCCTTCCGGCAGCAGGCGCAGGCCCTGGGCCACGCGTTCGGCGACACCGGTGCGCAGCAAGGGCTTGCCGTCGAACCGGACCTCCCCGGCGCGCAGCGGCAGCAGGCCCATGATGGCCTTCAGCGTGGTGGTCTTGCCGGCGCCGTTATGGCCGAGGAAGGCCAGAATCTGGCCCGGCTCCAGCGCGAAGGACACGTCGGAGACCACCGTTTTCGGCCCATAGCCGGCGGCCACGCCCGTCAGACGCAACACCATCAGATCGCGCCCCCGAAATAGATTTCCGCCAGCGCCGGGTCGGAGATGATCTGCTCCGGCGTGCCCTGCGCCATCAGGTGACCCTGATGCAGGAACAGCACGTCATCGGCGATCTTCTGCACCACGCGGGTATTGTGTTCGACGACCAGCAGGGTTTTGCCCTCGGCTTGCATGCGGCGCAGCAGCGCCATGACCGCATCCAGCGCCCCGGCCGACAGGCCCGAGGCCGGTTCGTCCAGCAGGATCAGTTCGGCGCCGGTCGCCAGCACCCGGGCAACCGTCAGCAGCTTCTGCTCGCCATAAGAGAGGTTGCGGACGAATTCGTTGGCGCGATGGGCGAGGCCGACATGCTCCAGGATCGCCCGCGCTTCGGTGCGGCGCCCGGCCAAAGCGCGGGCGGCATGGAAGGGCCGGAAGATGGCGCCAATCGGCTCCTCCCCGGCCATGTCCGGCAGGCCGACGAGCACGTTATCCAACGCGGTCAGGTCCTGGAACAGGCGCAGGTTCTGGAAGGTGCGGGCGATGCCGAGGGCCACGATGTCCTGCGGCTTCAACCCGTCCAGCGCTCGGCCCTTAAAGGTGACCGAGCCGGAGTCTGGCTTCAGGAATCCCGTAATGGCATTGAAAATCGTGGTCTTACCGGCGCCGTTTGGCCCGACCAGGCAGGTGATCCGCCCCTGCGCGATGGTAAACGAGCAATCCTGCAAGGCCCGCAGCCCGCCGAAGCTAACCTCGATCGCGGAGGCCTGGAGGTAGGGCGCGGTCATCGCGTGATGCTCCGGCCGCTGTCGTGCAACACCGTCATGGCGTCAAAAACCCCGGCCATCACAGCTTCTCCCCCGCCAGTCCCTGGGGCCGGAACAGCATGAAGACGATCAGCAGCACGCCATAGATCAACTGCCGGGCGGACGCCGCGATGCTGGTGGGAATGTCGATCAGCGCCAGCGCCTGCGGCAGTGCCAGCAGCAGGAACGGGCCGAGGATGGACCCCGGCAAGGTCCGCGCCCCGCCCACCACCACCATGGTCAGCAGCAGAATGGAGGCATCCAGATCGAACGAAGACGGATCGACGAAGCTCAGGAACGTCGCATACAGACCGCCGGCACTGCCCGCGAAGGCGCCCGCCAGGGCAGCAGCGGAGACCTTGGCCCGCAGCACGCCCTTGCCGGCGGCGGCGACGGCCAGCTCATCTTCTCGGATTGCGCGCAGCAGGCGCCCGAACGGGGCGCGCATGATCAGCCAGAAGGCGAGGCATCCCAGGCCCGAACCGGCCGAACACAGCAGCACCAGCTGCGCATTGCTCTCAATCGGGAAGCCGAACAGGTCCGGCGGGGGGATGCCAGGCAGGCCGTTGGCCCCGCCCGTGCCGGCGGTCCAGTTCACGAAAATCGCGGTCGCCAGCAGCTGAATGCCGAACGACGTCACCACGAAGTAATCGCCCGACACCCGCAACGACGGCAGCGTCACCAGCACATTCAGCGCCACGCAGCAGGAAGCCGCGATCAGCCGCGCCGGCAGGAAGCCCATGACCTCATGCATCAGGAAATACGCGACGATATAGGCGCCGACACCGAACACCGCCGCTTGCGAGACCGAGAAAATGCCGGCGATGCCCACCAGCAGGTTGGTCGACAGGCCGAGCAGCACGTAGATCTCAGCCAATGCGATATAGGACCACAGGAAATCCATGTCCTAACGCCTCGTAAACAGGCCGGTGGGCCGGAAAAGCATGAAAATCACGAAGATGAAGAAGGTGACGCCGATACTCCACTCGCCGGGAATGACCAGCAGCGACAGGTTCTGCAGCACCGCGATGCCCACCGCCAACACGAAGGACCCGGCGATGGAGCCGATACCGCCGGCGATCATGGCGATGGTGGCGGTGAGCAAAGGCGTCACCCCGCCATAGGGTTGCAGCCCGAGATCGAGCGGCACCAGCACCCCCGGCAGCGCCACGATGGCGGAGCCGATGGCGACCACCGCGACATAGACCCGTTGCGGCCGCAGCCGGGTGATCTCCGCCAGGAAGGGGTTCGACGCCACGGCCCGGATCTGCTTGCCCAGGATGGTCTTATGGGCGAACCACAGGGTGAAGCCGAACGCCGCCAGGCTGACCACCACCGTCAGCATCTGGGTATAGGTCAGCCGCACTCCCGCGAAGGAGGCCATGCGGCTGCCCCAGGGCAGCGGGAATTGCAGGATGTTGGGCGTATAGACCGCCGCGATCACGTTCTGCATCACCGCCAGCGTGCCCAATGAGGCGATCAGCACCACCAAATGCGTGGCGCGCCGGCGCTCCAGCTCCGCATACAGAAAATGCTGGATCCCCGCGCCGATAGCGGCGGAGGCAACCATCGCCAGCAGCAGCGCCAGCACATCCGGCACGTCGTGGCGCACAGCCGACCAGGCGAGGTAGCCGGCCAGGGTGTAAACCCCGGCATGCGCCACGTGGAACAGTTTGGTGGTCGCGTAGATCAGCCCGAAGCTGACCGACACCACGCCGAGCGCGCAGCCGGTGACCAGCCCGTTGACCAGCAGTTGAAGCGCCAGCATGACCCTATTTCAGGTCTTCGAGCAGCATGTCGGTCTTGTTCCGGATCACCTTCAGATCGAACGGCACCGTCGCGGTGTTGGAGTTGAACGTCACCGGCACCAGCCCGTCGAACTTCTTGATCTTCAGGATGGCGTCACGCAGGGTCTCACCGGTCACCGGCTTGCCCTCGGCCAGGACCTTGTCCAGCGCGGTGAACAGGATATTGGCGGCGGTGTAGTACTGGCGGACGAAGAACTCGGCCTCGGCGTTGTATTTGGCCTTGAATTCGGCGGCGAGTTCCGGCGGCACCTGGCTTTGCAGCTGGGTGTGCAGGAAGCCCTCGGCGGCGGGGTCGTTGATCAGCGCGGGGTCCTGCAGGAAGGTGGTGCCGGCGACCTGGAAGCCCACGCCCATCTGCGCGAACTGCTGCGCCATCTGCTGCGCGGCCGCGGTGATGGACACCAGCATGACATCGGGCTTGGAATCCGCGAGCTTCAGCAGCGCCGGGCGGAAGTCGGTCTGGCCGAACTGCGACGGCTCCTGCGCGACGATGGTGCCGCCAGCGGCGGTGAAGGTGGAGACATAGTTGTCGCGCCCGGAAATGCCGGCGGCGCTGTTCTCGAACAGGATCGCGGCCTTCTTCTTGCCGTTCTTCGCCAGCCATTTCGACAGGATCGCGATCTCATCACCGATGGTGGGCAGGGTGTTGATCAGGAACGGGGAAGCCTTGGCGAGCGCATCGGCCTGCGCCCCGGCGTTGATCATCAGCACCTTCTTACGCGTCGCCAAAGGCGCCATCGCCAGCGACGGGCCGGAAAACGAGGTGAAAATCATCGGCAGATGCTGCAGATCGACCAGCTTGTTGAAGCTGAGCACGGACTGATCCGGCTTGCCCTGATTGTCCTCAAACGTGATCTCGATCTTGTTGCCGCGCACGCCGCCCTTGGCGTTGATTTTGTCCAGCGCGAATTCGATGCCGAGCTTTTGCTGCGTGCCAATGAGGCCGCCAGGCCCGGTCAGCGGCAGGATGGCGCCGAATTTAATGGTTTCCGCCCGCGCGGAAGCGGACAGACAGACGGCAAGCACGGCGAGGCCGAAGCGAAGTGCCTTGTTCATGGCGGCGTTTCTCCCTTTATGGTGGCTGGATTATGCGTGGGTGCCGCCGGGGTCAAGCCGCGCCTGTCTACGCCAGGGCCCCGTCCAGCGATCAGAGGGCATGACGGGCGCGCCCGGTGCCCTCGACCGCTCCCGTCATCGCCGTCATCGCCGTCATCGCCCCACTCCCGTCATCCCCGGGCTTGTCCCGGGGACCAATCGCGGCACCAGCGGAAACCTTGGTC
>CAIUPC010000551.1 GCA_903900905.1 uncultured Acetobacteraceae bacterium | reverse complement strand
GTCTGCCTGATAGGCTTGCGGCGGCGGATCATTGCATGAATTCGCGATTTTCAACAAATAATGTCGAATGAAACCAACAGGATCGGCCTCTAGCTCCTGAACAGCTGTCATTGCTTATTCCCCCGCCAAAAAGTGAAACCATAACCGCCCGAGGCGGCGTGATCAAGCGCGCGACGGGCTCGTCGGGCGGATGGTGACGCTGTGAAGGGTGGTATAATACCAGCCCGTGTTGATATTGACTCACCGGCAGCGCCCCAACGCCGTCATGCCGACCCACGGATCAAGTCCGTGGGCAGGCTCCGGTCGGCATCCACGACTTTGCAGCCTTAGAGAGGAGAAAGGCGTGGGTGCCGACCTGCGTCGGCATGACGGGTAACGATGGCCGGTGCGCCATTCATTTTACGGGGCGGTATAAGGGAACAACTATCCGAGAGGTCCGGCCAGGGTTCGGCCGCACAGTGCATCATCCGAACCCCGGCCGAACAACGGCTTGCCGTCACTTGATCTTTGTGACGCTGATGACTTGATCGCCCTGGCCGGCACCGTAGTTAAAGTTTTGGTACCAGAATTCCCATTTCGTGCCCTTGCGGATACCGATGGTGGTCGAGCGGGTATCCAATCCATTGTCGCCGACCATGCGATACTGGCCAGGCTGCAGCATGCGCGCATTGGCATTCGCGCCTTGCAGTTGCTGCAACTGCCCCTGCACCTGCGGGGCGGTTGAGTTTTGCGTGGCGAGCTGCGCCTCGTTGGAGTGCATGACCAGCACGCCGCCGTTGTTCGGAATACCGACCCCGAAGGAGCAACCGGTCATTTCCGCGGTGAACATGAGGGCCGCATTCTGGCCCAGATGTGTCGACAGGGAGGCATTGGTCCGATAGGGGCAAATATAGGCGGTAAAGCTTTCCGCGTCGTTTGGCGTCGCCAGTCGAACCAGATAGAGATTGGTTGCCTTGTACTGGGTTGTGCCCTGAATCCAGTTATTCAGCGCGTAAACGCCTTTGCGGTTGCGCGGCCGCTGTACGCCGCCATAATCATTGGTCACGTCCTGCAGGGTCAACAGGATGGTGCCGTTCGGCTGAAAGGCCTGCGGCGGCGGATCATTGCAGAATCCGTCAATCTTCAACAGATTGTGACGAATAAAGCTCACGGGGTCGGCGACCAACTCTTGTACGGCAGTCATCTCAAGGCTCCCTACTGTATGCCGGGAGCGTAATCGCGGTTAGCGATATGGGCAACGATGGGCGCGCGATTGGGCCGATCAGGTTCGTGTGAAGCGGGGTTTGGGTGAACAACTGTTTGAGAGGTCAGGACAGGCGAGGCGTCTCAACATCGTGTGATTTTCGCCGCTTCGCGGCACGTTCGCTGGGCGATGGTTGCGATGTCCGCTTTCCTCCACCGGCGTCAGGCGGTGGAGGAAAGCGGTGACGCGCTACTCCGCCGCGACGGCCTGGGCGGAGGATGACAGCTCGAAGCCTTCATAGTCGTTGGCCGCGATTTCCTGGCACTTCACGCGGTAGTTTCCGACGCCACCGATATACGGCATGAACACGCGCGGCTTGCCCGGGATATTCGCGCCCATGTACCAGGAATTGGCGGAGGGGTACAGCGTCTTGAACGCGACCTCATTGACATGCGCTACCCAGTTGTCTTCGGCGTCGCGGTTGGCCTCGATCCGGTCGATCTGGCGTGCCCCCAGGGACGCGATGCAGTCGGTGATCCAGTCCACGTGCTGCTCGATGGACACGATCATGTTGCTGAGCACCGACGGGCTGCCCGGACCGGTGATCATGAACAGGTTCGGGAAGCCGGCGGTCATCAGGCCGAGATAGGTGCGCGGTCCGGCCTCCCACTTCGCGGCCAGGGTTTCGCCGTCGCGGCCCTGGATGTCGATGCGGGTCAGGGTGCCGGTCATGGCATCGAAGCCGGTGGCGAAGACGATGGCGTCGAACTGGTATTCGGTGTCGCCGATGCGCAGGCCGCTTTCGGTCAGGGCCTCGATGGGGGCCTTGCTGACATCGACCAGTTTCACGTTGTCGCGGTTATAGGTCAGGAAGTAGTCGGTATCGACGCAGATGCGCTTGGTGCCGATGGGGTGGTTCTTCGGCGTCAGCAATTCGGCCGTGACGGGGTCTTTGACCAGCGAGCGGATCTTGCCGCGCACGAACTCCGCCGCGGCGTCATTGGACTGCTGGTTCAGCACAAGGTCGTTGAACGCGGCCATGAACACCGTGCCGCCGGCCTGCCAGCGCTCTTCGAGGATGCGCAGACGCTCCTGATCCGAAACCGACATCGCGGAGAAATCGTTCGGATTGGTCAACACGCCGTTGCGGCTCATGCGGGCCTTGGCGCGCTGTTCCGGGTAGGTGGCTTTCCACTGCGCCTCATATTCCGGGCGCATCGGGCCGTTGCGCGACGGGATGGAGAAGTTCGGCGTGCGCTGGAACACGGTGACCTCAGCCGCCTGCTGGGCGATCACGGGGATGGCCTGGATGGCGGAGGAGCCGGTGCCGATAACGCCAACGCGCAGACCGGTGAGGTCGACGCCCTCATGCGGCCAATGGCCGGTGTGGAAGGTCTGGCCCTTGAAGCTGTCCATGCCGGGGAAGTCGGGCTTGCGGGCGGTGGACAGGCAGCCGGTGGCCATAACGCAGAAGCGGGCGGAGACGACATCGCCCTTGTCGGTGGTGACGGTCCAGCGGTTGCTGGCCTCGTCGAATTTCGCCGCGATCACCCGCGTCTCGAACTTCATGTCGCGCTTCAGATCGAGCTGATCGGCCACATGGTTGGCGTATTGCAGGATTTCCGGCTGGGAGGCGAAAAGCTCGCTCCAGCTCCATTTTTGCTGCAGGTCTTCGGAGAAGGAATAAGAATACTGCATGCTTTCCACGTCGCAGCGCGCGCCCGGGTAGCGGTTCCAGTACCAGGTGCCGCCGACACCGGTGCCGGCTTCAAAGACCTGCGATGTGAGGCCGAGTTTGCGGAGACGGTGCAGCATATACATGCCGCCAAAGCCGGCGCCGACGATGACGGCGTCCACGGTCTGGGTGGGATGGGAGGAAGAAACTTGCGTCATCTTTGGGGCCCTGCGTTGTACTTTGGGGGAGGCTTATAGGGCAGGGCGGGGATGTCAACTGGTCAGTAGGGTTTGACACTCAGCAGTCGGGATGCGGCAGAATATGTGGTATTATATTACCACACACAAAAATGCTTGACCGAACCCAATGCCACAAGCATAAGCCGCGCTTCCAAAACCCACGGAACCCGTAGTCTCATGTTGAAAACCACTCCCTCCATCAAGCCGTCGGAGGTGACGAAGGGCTGGATCCTGATCGATGCCGAAGGCGTCGTTCTCGGCCGTCTGGCCGTCGTTATCGCCAACCGCCTGCGTGGCAAGCATAAGCCGCAGTTCACCCCGCATGTCGATTGCGGTGACAACGTCGTTGTCGTGAACGCGAGCAAGGTGAAGATCACCGGCAACAAGCTCGACCAGTCGGTGTTCTACTACCACACCGGCTATCCCGGCGGCATCAAGGGCCGGACCATCCGTTCGCGCCTCGAATCCAAGCACCCGGAACGGGTTCTGGAAAAGGCCGTGGAGCGAATGATCACCCGCGGTCCGTTGCAGCGCGCCCAGATGAAGCACCTGCACATCTATGGCGGCCCCGCCCACCCGCATGACGGTCAGCAGCCTGTTACGCTCGACGTCGGCGCCCTCAATCCCAAGAACAAGAGGGGCTGATCCAGATGTCCGGCACCCAAACCCGCAGCCTCGCGGACCTGAAAGACGCGCTCACCGCGCAGCAGGCCGTTATTGGCACCGACGCCGCCATGATGGACCGTCCGAAGGCCGAGCCGAAGCGCGATGCGCAAGGCCGCTCCTACGCCACGGGCCGTCGTAAGGAATCCACCGCCCGCGTGTGGATCAAGCCCGGCAAGGGCGAGATCACCGTGAACGGCAAGAAGGTGATCGAATATTTCGCTCGCCCCGTGCTGCGCATGCTGCTGGCGCAGCCGTTCCTGGTCTCCGACCGTCACAACCAGTTCGATGTCGTCTGCACCGTCGCTGGTGGCGGGCTGTCCGGCCAGGCCGGCGCGGTTCGTCACGGCATCAGCCGCGCGCTGACCTATTACGAGCCGGATCTGCGCGGCATCCTGAAAAGCGCCGGCTTCCTGACGCGTGACTCGCGTGCGGTCGAGCGTAAGAAATACGGTAAGGCCAAGGCCCGCCGGAGCTTCCAGTTCAGCAAGCGCTGAGCCTGGTTTCACGGTTCGACGGAAAAGGGGGGTTGCGGTTTCCGCTTCCCCCCTCTTTTGTGTCCGGAGACCAAGGGGAGTCACGATCATGGACCCGTTCAACCGGCTGACGCTGTATGGCAGCTTCACCTCCAGCTCCAGCTACAAGCCGATGCTGTTCCTGTCGCTGTCCGGTCTGCCGTTCAGCTTCCGCACCGTGAACCTGAAAATCGGCAAGCAGAACGAGCCCGAGCATCTCGCGCGCAACCGCTACGGCAAGGTGCCGGTGCTGGAGCATCGCGGGCTGACCATCGTGCAGTCCAACGTGATCCTCAGCTACCTCGCCGGCACGACGGGCGTGTTCGAGGGCAAGACCGAGCAGGATCGCTGGACCGCCCGCGAATGGCTGGACTGGGAAGCGGACCAGATCACCAATGTCGCGAAGGTGCGGCATTACAGCCGGTTCCGGCAGGTGGATCCCGCGGTCATGGACTATTTCCGCCCCTTGGCCGAGGCGGCCATCGGCTTTGTCGACAAGTCGCTTGAAGGCCGGCAGTGGCTGGTGGGGGACAGCCTGACCATCGCCGATATCGGCTGCTGGGGGCGCATGGTGTTCATGGCCGAAGGCGGTCTCGATATCACCCGCTGGCCCAATGTCGTTGCCTGGTCCGATCGGCTTAAGGCCATGCCGGGCTTCGCGCTGCCTTACGACCTCATTCCGAAAAAAGACCGGGAATTCGATCCCGCTTGAACCATAAGGATCCAGGATCATGAAAATCGCAGTTATCGGCGCCGGTGGCGTCGGAGGGGCCTTTGGCGCCGCTTTGGCCAAGGCCGGGGCGGATGTGACCTTCGTCGCGCGCGGCGCGCATCTGGCCGCCATGCAGGCCAACGGTCTGAAGATCGAGGGTGGACGTGGGGAAACCCATATCCAGCCGACACAGGCGACTGCCGACCCCGCCACGATCGGACCGGTGGATTTCGTGCTGTTCTGCGTCAAGCTTTGGGACGTCGAGAGCGCGGGTGAGCATATCCGCCCGCTGGTCGGGCCCAACACCGCCGTCATCCCGCTGCAGAACGGGATTGACGCGGCCGATCGGCTGATCCCGATTTTGGGCGCGGGGGCTGTGATGGGCGGGGTGGCGCAGATCAGCGCGACCATCATCGCGCCGGGCGTGATCCGCCAGACCGGCAGCTTCATGCGCCTGGTGTTCGGCGAACTGGCCGGCGGCCTCAGCCCGCGCGGCGACGCGTTCCTGGCGCTGTGCAAGCAGGCCGGGTTCGATGCCACGCATAGCGCCAACATCCTGACCGACCTCTGGCTGAAATACATCCTGCTGGCGACCAACAGTGCCCTGACAGCGGCCACCCGCAACCCGTTCGGCAAGCTGCGCGACGATCCCGATATCTTCCCGCTGTTCGAGGCCGGGTTCGCCGAGGTCGCCGCTGTCGGCCGCGCCAAGGGCGTCGCGCTGCCGGCGGAGGTGGTGGAGAAGATGGTCGCGGGCACCAAAGGCATGCCGGCCGATATGATGGCCTCCATGGCGCATGACCTGATCCGCGGCGGGCGGATCGAGCTGCCCTGGCTGACCGGCAAGGTGGTCGCGATGGGTAAGGAACTGGGCGTGCCGACGCCGGTGCATGCGGTGCTGAACGCGGTGCTGAAGCCGTTCACGATGGGCAGCGCGGGCTGAGGCACGGCCGGGGCAGGGGGGGAATTTCTTCGCCACTTGCCCCGGAAACGTCTTATACCAGTCCGTGTTGACATTGACTCACCGGCAGCACTCCAACGCCGTCATGCCGACGGAGGTCGGCATCCACGACTTTGCAGCTTTAGACAGGAGAAATGCGTGGATGCCGACCTCCGTCGGCATGACGGGTAACGATGGCCGGTACGTCATTCAATTTACGGGTTGGTAGAACTCTATCGCCATGCCACGGCACTTCCACGACCGCCATGATTGTCTGCGCTTCCTCAAGGCCCGCGAGACGGCGCGGCGGATCCGCGAGGACCCCGCGCTGATCGCGTCCGCCCGCACCTTCGTCGCGGGCTTCATGGTGCCCGATCCGCATCAGCGGCGTTACGCCGCGTTGTGGCTGGACCTGCTGGCGCGGGGCGCCGACGAGATCGCGGCGGCCCTGACCGAAGACAGCGAGCAGGGGCGCCTGTTGCGCGAAACCAGCCCGGTGTTCGGGCCAGGATTGACCTCCCGCGAGATCGTGGCGCTGCAGGAGCGGGCCGATGCTCCGCAAGGCTGACATCGACCATCTTCTCCGCGCGGCCGCGGCGGAGTTGGCAGAGTGCCCGCGGCGGGTGGATAGTCTTCGCGCGGCACCCTGATCCGACGGGCCAGCGGCGCCTATGGATAACAACCGAGGGAAACGAACCATGGATTTCACGGGTAAAGTCGCGCTGATTACCGGCGGTGGCGGCGGCATTGGGCGCGCTACGGCGCTGGGTTTCGCGCTGCGCGGCGCCAAGGTGATGGTGGTGGATCACGACGCCACCTCCGGCCAGGCCAGCGCCGATATCATCGCCCAGCGCGGCGGCACGGTGGGTTTCGTGCAGGCGGATGTGACGCAGTCGGCGTCGGTCCAGGACTATGTCCGCAAGACCATGGATGCCTATGGCCGCATCGATTGTTTCTTCAACAACGCGGGGATCGAAGGCGCGGTGAAGCCCACGCAGGAATACGACGAGGACGTGTTCGACCGGGTGATCGCGGTCAACCTCAAGGGCGTGTTCCTGGGCATGCGGCATGTGCTGCCGGTGATGGTCGCCCAAGGGTCGGGCGCGATCGTCAACACCGCCTCCGTCGCCGGGTTGTTCGGCGGGCCGGGGATGGTGGCCTATGTGGGATCGAAGCACGCGGTGTTGGGGATGACCAAGGTCGCCTCCACCGACGTCGCACCGCTGGGCGTGCGGGTCAACGCGGTCTGCCCGGGGCCGGTGGAGACGCGGATGATGCGGTCGCTGGAGCAGCAGCGGAACCCCGGCGACCCGGAGTCGATCCATGCCGCCATGAACCGGACGATCCCCGCCGGCCGTTACGCGCTGCCGGAGGAGATCGCCAACACTGTGATGTTCCTGTGCTCGGACCTGTCGAGCAACACGACCGGCACGCAGGTGGTGGTCGATGGCGGGCGTTCGGGGGCGGGTGGGGCGGTGGTTCGGCGTTAGAGCGTGATCGCCAGAGGTGGAACCACACGGCGGCGTGAATCACGCGACAAAACAAAGCGCCAGACCATGATCGAACCCGTACGTTGATCCAACCTCAAACGATCATGGTCTGGATTACTCCCTACCG
>CAIUPC010000550.1 GCA_903900905.1 uncultured Acetobacteraceae bacterium | reverse complement strand
TCGCCGCGCTGACCGCGGCTGGTTAAAGGCCCCAGCCCGGTCCAAGATAGTCCCATGCCCACCAGGACCGAACCCCTCCCCGCGACGGACCGCCCCCGCGCGCCGGTGAAAATCACCGACGTCGCCGCGCGCGCGGGCGTGGCGCCGATGACCGTCTCCCGCGTGATCAACACGCCGGACCGGGTCTCCCCGGCGACGGCGGCCAAGGTGCGGGCGGCGATCGAGCAGCTCGGCTACGTGCCCAACCTGATCGCTGGCGGGCTCTCGTCCCGACGATCGCGGATGGTGGCGGCGGTGGTGCCGACCATCGCGCATCCGATGTTCGCCGGGCTGATCCAGACCTTCACCGATGCCATGCGCACCGCCGGCTATCAGGTGATGCTGTCTTTGAGCGGCTATGGCGAAAACGACAAAGAATCCCTCCTGCGCGCCTTGCTCGGCCGGCGCCCCGACGCGCTGCTGATCGCCGGCGCGGCGCATACCCCAGGCGCGTTCCAGATGATCAGTGAGGCCGGGATCCCGGTGGTGGAGATCTGGGACGTCTCCCGCCGGCCGATCGACATGCTGGTGGGCTTCGATCATGAGGACGTCGGGCAAGCCGTCGCCCGCTTCTTCCTGGCCAAGGGGCACACGCATTTCGCCACCATCTCGGCCGATGATTCCCGCGCTCTGGTGCGCAACCACACCTTCACCGCGGCCGTGCGGCAGGCCGGAGGCACGATGGTGGGGGAGGTCATTATCCCCGCGCCCAGCACCAGCCAGGCCGGCCGCGCCGCCCTGCGCCAGATGCTGCCGGCTTTAACCCAACGCACGGCGCTGTTCTGCAGCTCCGACGTGCTGGCCTTCGGCGCCCTCACCGAGGCGCGGCATCACGGCCTCCCCATCCCGGACCGCCTGGCGGTTTGTGGATTCGGCAATTTCGAGCTCAGCGCCGCCAGTGAACCCGCCTTCACCACGGTCAATGTGGAAGGTGCGGAGGCCGGAGAAATCGCCGCCAGCTTCCTGTTACAGCGACTGACCGGCCACGGCCCCCGCACCGATGAGCCGGTCCATATCACCTTCCGGATCGTCGAGCGGGCCACCACCTGATTGCCGCCCCAGCCCGATATTTCGCTCTTGTGAATGTGTCCCCGCGTGCCATACTTGAGTAATGGTGCACCGCAACATGCGGCTGATTATCCGCGGGAGAACTTAGATATGGAACGGGTCGAGGCCTCCGGGCTCAGTGTCGCACGCGTGTTGTTCGACTTCGTCAATACCGAGGCTCTGCCGGGGACCGGGCTTACCACCGACGCCTTCTGGTCCGGGTTCGCCGGCTTGCTGGCCGATATGGCGCCGCGTTGCGGGGCGCTGCTGGCGAAGCGGGACAGCATCCAAACCCAGATCGATGCCTGGCATATCGCGCACCGGGGACAACCCGCCGACAGCGCCGCCTATCTCGAATTCCTGCGGGGTATCGGCTACCTCGTTCCCGAACCCGGCGATTTCTCGGTCGATACGTCGAATGTTGATCCGGAGATTGCCAGCCTGGCCGGCCCGCAGCTCGTCGTGCCCGTCACCAACGCCCGCTACGCCCTGAACGCGGCCAATGCCCGTTGGGGCAGCCTGTATGATGCGCTCTACGGCACTGACGCGATTTCAGAGGACAATGGGGCAACACGCGCCGGCGGCTACAATAAGATCCGCGGCGATCTGGTGGTGGCCAAGGCCCGGACCATCCTTGATGGCGCCGCCCCACTCGCCATTGGCAGCCATGCCGACGCGGCAGCCTATGCCATCGTCGATGGCGCGCTGTCCGTCGCGCTCAAAGGGGGTGGCAAGACGGGCCTGAAGGACCCGGCGCAATGTGTCGGCTATCGCGGCGATGCGGCGGCCCCCTCGGTCGTGCTGCTGCGCCATAATGGCATCCATATCGAAATCATCGTCGATCGCGGCCACCCCATCGGCAAAGACGATCCGGCAGGGGTCGCCGACGTCGTCATGGAAGCGGCGTTGACCACCATTCAGGATTGCGAGGACTCCATCACCGCGGTGGACGCGGAGGACAAGGTCGTCGCCTACCGCAACTGGCTGGGTCTGATGAAGGGCGATCTGGCGGACACCTTCGTTAAGGGTGGTCAGACCATGACCCGCCGGCTGAACGAGGACCGGCAATATACGAAACCGGAGGGCGGCTCCCGCTGGCTGTCCGGCCGCAGTGTTATGCTGGTGCGCAATGTCGGCCATCATATGTACACCGATGCCGTGCTTGGCGCCGACGGGGCGGAAATCCCGGAAGGTTTCCTCGACGCCGCCGTCACTTCCCTGATCGCGATGCATGACCTGCGCGGCAAGGGGCCGATCAAAAACAGCCGGGCGGGTTCGGTTTATATCGTGAAGCCGAAGATGCACGGGCCCGAAGAAGTGGCCCTGACGGCCGACTTGTTCGGACGGGTCGAGGCAATCCTGGGCCTGGCACCGTTCACCCTGAAGATGGGCATCATGGATGAGGAACGCCGGACCTCGGCGAACCTGAAGGCCTGCATCTACGCCGCCAAGGACCGCGTGGTCTTCATCAACACCGGCTTCCTGGACCGGACCGGCGATGAGATCCACACCTCCATCGAAGCCGGCCCGATGATCCGCAAGAACGATATGCGCGGCACCGCCTGGATCAAGGCCTATGAGGACCAGAACGTCGATATCGGCCTGGAATCCGGCCTGCGCGGCAAGGCGCAAATCGGCAAGGGCATGTGGGCCGCACCCGACCGGATGGCGGACATGCTGGTGCAGAAAATTGGCCACCCCATGGCCGGCGCCAATACCGCCTGGGTCCCCTCCCCCACCGCCGCGACGCTGCATGCGCTGCACTACCACCAGGTTGACGTCGCCGCACGGCAGACCGAACTGGCATCACGCAGCCGCGCACCTCTGCAATCCCTGCTGACCATCCCGGTGGCGGAGGGCGCGAATTGGTCCCCTGATGACGTCCGCCAGGAGCTCGACAACAACTGCCAGGGCATCCTGGGTTACGTGGTGCGCTGGATCGACCAGGGCGTGGGCTGCTCCAAGGTTCCGGATATCCACGATATCGGCCTGATGGAGGATCGCGCGACGCTGCGCATCTCCTCCCAGCATATCGCCAACTGGCTGCATCACGGGGTCACCACCGAGGCCCAGGTCATGGAGACGCTGAAGCGCATGGCCCTGGTCGTGGACCGCCAGAACGCGGGCGACCCGCTCTATCGCCCGATGGCGCCTGACTTCGACGGCGTGGCGTTCAAAGCAGCCTGCGACCTGATCTTCGACGGCCGCCAGCAGCCGAACGGCTATACCGAGTTCGTGCTGCATCGCCGCCGCCGGGAAGCCAAGGCGGCGGGATAATAAGACCCGCCCCTCCCCTCGCGGGGGGAGGGGCCTTTGGCGGCCAACAAAAAAGGGCGGGATCACTCCCGCCCTTTTTCATATCCGTGATCGAGGTGGCGATTATTCCTCGCCAGCGCCCTCGTCTTCTTCCGCGCGCGCCTGCACCGGGCCACTATCGAGGCCCTTCGCATTGACGTCGCGATCAACCAGCTCAATGACCGCCATATCGGCCGCGTCGCCATAGCGAACGCCGGCCTTCAGCACCCGGCAATAGCCGCCGGCGCGGCTGTTATAGCGCTCCGCCAGGGTGCCAAAGAGCTTCGCGACGATCACGTCATCCCGCAGTTCGGCGTAAGCCAGACGGCGATTGGCGAGCCCGCCTTTCTTACCGAGCGTGATCAGCTTCTCGGCAACCGGGCGCAGTTCCTTCGCCTTCGGCAGCGTCGTGGTGATCTGCTCATGCTTGATCAGCGCGTGCGCCATGTTGCGAAACATGGCGATGCGGTGGGTCGAGGTAACGCCGAGCTTCCGGCCGGCAACTCCGTGACGCATTGGATCAGTCCCTATCGCGCCTGAGGCGCATCGTTCAGGTTACGTGTACGCTTCAGGCGTTGTTTCAATCGCACCCGGCTCAGAACGGCTCTTCGAGCCGCTTGGCCATATCTTCGATATTCTCCGGCGGCCAGCCAGACACCGACATGCCCAGGCCGAGGCCCATGGAAGTGAGCACTTCCTTGATCTCGTTGAGCGACTTGCGGCCGAAATTCGGAGTCCGCAGCATCTCCTGCTCGCTCTTTTGCACGAGGTCGCCGATATAAACGATGTTGTCGTTTTTCAGGCAATTCGCGCTACGGACGGAGAGCTCCAGCTCATCGACCTTGCGCAGCAGGTTGCGGTTGAACGGCAGATCATCCTGCACTTCCTCAACCCGGGCGGCCTGCGGCTCGTCGAAGTTGATGAAGAGTTGGAGCTGATCCTGCAGGATACGGGCGGCCAGCGCCACCGCGTCTTCCGGCGTCACCGCGCCATTGGTCTCGACCGTCAGCAGCAGCTTGTCATAGTCGGTGACCTGACCCACACGGGTCTGATCAACGCGATAGGACACGCGGCGCACAGGCGAATAGATGCTGTCGATGGGGATCAACCCAATCGGCGCGTCTTCCGGACGGTTCACGCTGGAGGGCTGATAGCCCTTGCCCAGGTTCACCGTGAATTCCATGCCCAGCTTCACCCCGTCATCGAGGGTGCAGATGACCAGGTCCGGGTTCATGATGTCGATGTCGTGCCCGGCCTGAATCTGGCCGGCGCGCACTTCGCCAGGACCGGTCGCGGTGAGCGTCATGCGCTTCGGGCCTTCGCCGTGCATCCGCAGCGCGAGCTGCTTGATGTTGAGGACGATGTCGGTGACATCTTCCCGCACGCCGGGGATCGAGCTGAACTCATGCAGCACGCCGTCGATCTGCACCGCCGTCACCGCCGCGCCTTGCAGCGAGGACAGCAGGATACGGCGGATGGCATTGCCAAGCGTCATGCCAAAGCCGCGCTCAAGCGGCTCTGCCACGATCGTCGCAATCTTGGACGGATCGGCGCCGGGCTCGACTTCGAGCTTTTCCGGCTTGATCAGAGATTGCCAGTTTCTCTGAATGACGGCGCTCTGCCTCATATTCCTACAAACCTTTCGAACCGCATCAGGTGCGGCTCAAGTCCGGTGGACGGTGGTTCAGCCAACCCCCGCCCGTTACACTCGGCTGGGCGGGGAAACGATCAAACGCGGCGGCGCTTGCGCGGGCGGCAGCCGTTGTGCGGGATCGGGGTCATGTCACGGATCGCGGAGACCTGGAAGCCGACAGCCTGCAGCGCACGCAGCGCGCTCTCACGCCCCGAACCCGGGCCGCTCACTTCGATTTCCAACGTCTCCATGCCGTGCTCACGTGCCTTGCGACCCGCGTCCTCAGCAGCGACCTGGGCAGCGTAGGGAGTCGATTTACGGCTGCCCTTGAAGCCCTGGCTACCGGCCGACGACCAGGCGATGGCATTGCCCTGCGCGTCCGTGATGGTGATCACCGTGTTGTTGAACGTCGCGGCAACATGCGCGACGCCAGCAATGATGTTCTTTCTCTCTTTGCGCCGGGGGCGCGCAGCGGCGGCGGGTTTCGCCATGATACTTGATCCTGCTCTCAACTCGTTGCGGCGCCGAAAACCGGCGCCGCGGAAATTCTTTGCTCAAGAAAAGCGCACAGCGCCTTACTTGGTCACTTTCTTCTTACCGGCAATCGCCACGGCCTTGCCCTTACGGGTACGGGCATTCGTGTGCGTCCGCTGGCCATGAACGGGCAGCCCCTTGCGATGACGCAGGCCGCGGTAGCAGCCCAGATCCATCAGGCGCTTGATGTTCATCGACACTTCACGCCGCAGATCGCCCTCGACCCGGTATTCCCGGTCAATAAGCTCGCGGATGTGCAGGATCTCTTCATCGGAGAGCTGGTTAACCCGGCGGTCTTCCGGAATAGCCAGCTTGCCGCAGATCTCGGCGGCTTTCGCCGGACCGATGCCATAGATATAGCGCAGCCCGATCAGGACGCGCTTGTTCGTCGGGATGTTCACGCCGGCTATACGCGCCACGCTGGACTCTCCTGTCGCCCGGCGACGCCGGACCTGAAACGTACCCCAATTGGGGCTGGGAAATGCACAAGCGACGCAAACCCCGTGTAAAGGGGGGGAGCGTCGGAGCGCGGGACTATAGTTCGATCAAACCCGGAGTCAACGCTGATAACGCCGAGTCTGTCGTGCAACCTTCACTTATCCGACCCGCGCGAGCACGGAGTCGATCTGAGCAGAGACCACATCAATATCCGCCATCCCATCCACCGTATGCAACACGCCAAGCGCGGCATAATGCGGAAGGATCGGCGCAGTCTGGCGATGGTAGGCGTCCAGGCGGGCGCTCACCGTCTCCCGATTGTCATCAGCACGGCGGGTAAACGTGGTTCCCCCGCAGGCATCACACACCCCGGCCTTGGCCGTCGGCTTGAAACTGTCGTGATACCCCTCACCGCAGGAACCGCACGTGAAACGGCCGGCAATGCGGTCCACCAGGGCCGAGTCATCAACCTTCAACTCAATGACCGCGCTCAGCTTCAGCGCCTTCGCGGCAAGCATCGTGTCGAGCGCCTGTGCCTGCGGCACCGTACGCGGGAATCCATCCAGGATGAACCCCTTGGCACAATCCGGCTGCTCCACCCGGGAGGCCAGCATCCGCACGATGATGTCGTCGGACACAAGCTGCCCGGCCTCCATCACCGCCTTGGCCTCCCGCCCGACCGGCGTACCGGCGGCCACTTCGGCGCGCAGCATGTCACCCGTCGAAATCTGGGCGATGCCATACCGATCCTGCAGCCGCTTGGCCTGTGTGCCTTTGCCCGCGCCAGGCGGGCCGAGAAGAATGAGGTTCACCGGCGTCCCTTCACCCGTGCTTTGCGAATCAGCCCCTCATATTGATGGGCCAGAAGATGCGACTGCACCTGCGTCACCGTGTCCATGGTTACCGAAACCACGATCAGGATCGAAGTGCCACCAAAATAGAACGGCAGATTATAGCCGCTGATCAACAACTCCGGCAGCAGGCAGATCACCACCAGGTAAATGCCGCCCACCGCCGTCAGCCGCGTCAGCACCCTATCAAAATAGGCAGCGGTCGCCGAACCCGGACGAATGCCCGGCACGAACCCGCCATACTTCTTGAGGTTGTCCGCCGTCTCCTCCGGATTGAACACAACCGCGGTGTAGAAGAAGGCGAAGAAGATGATCATGAACGCATAGAACGCGATATACAGCGGTTGCCCATGGCCGAACTGCGCCGTCACCCACTGCACCCAGGCCGGCCCGCCGGTCGAGAAACCCGCCAGGGTCGCCGGGATCATCAGAATGGAACTGGCGAAAATCGGCGGGATCACGCCCGAAGTATTGATCTTCAACGGCATATGGGTCGAGTCGCCGCCAAACATCCGGTTCCCGACCTGACGCTTGGGATATTGCACCGGTACCCGGCGCTGCGCCCGCTCCACGTAGACAATCGCCGCGATCGTCGCCACCGCCAGGGCCAGGAAGAACAGGATGAAGAACGCCGACAGCGCGCCCGTCCGCCCCATCTCCAGCAAATTGGCGCCGGCCCGCGGCAGATTGGCCACGATGCCCGCCATGATGATCAGGCTGGTGCCGTTGCCGACACCGCGCGCGGTGATCTGCTCGCCGATCCACATCAGGAACATGGTGCCGCCCACGAGTGTGATGACGCAGGAGAAGCGGAAGAACATCCCAGGGTCGATCACCGCGCCACCGAAGGCACCGCGCATGCTCTCCAACCCAATGGCGATGCCATAGGACTGGAAGATGGCGATGATCACCGTCAGATAGCGGGTATATTGGTTGAGCTTCTTCCGCCCCTGCTCGCCCTCTTTCTTCAGCGCTTCGAACTGCGGGATCGCCGTCGACATCAGCTGCGTGATGATGCTCGCGCTAATGTAGGGCATGATATTCAGCGCGAAGACGGTCATCCGCCCCAAAGCGCCACCCGAGAACATGTCGAACATGCCCAGGATGCCACCGCCATGGCTGGTCAGCATTTCCGACATCACCGACGCATCAACGCCGGGAACCGGGATATAAGTGCCGATACGGTAGACCACCAGCGCGGCGATGGTGAACCAGAGGCGTTGCTTGAGCTCGGTGGCCTTCGAGAAGACCCCCAGGCTCATGTTGGACGCTAACTGTTCGGCGGCGGAAGCCATGTGATGTCCCTTGCTGATCGCCCTAATTTCGGCCCGGGCAGGCCCGAGCGCAAGACCAGGCGAAACCGGCCGGAAGACGCGAAAGGCACAGGGATACGATCCGCTGTGCCTTTTTGCCTCTCACCGGTCGTGACCGATCTTAAGCAGCGGCCGCGGCTTCCTTAACGGCAACCGTCGTCGTGATCGTGCCACCGGCTGCTGCGATCGCCGCCCGCGCCGTGGCCGAAGCCCCGGACACGGTGATCGTCACCGCACGGCTGATGGCCCCGTTTCCGAGCAAGCGCACACCGGCCAGAGCCGGATCCGCCAGACCAGCAGCAATAATCGCCGCTTCGGTAATCGGCTGACCCGCATCAAGCTTGCCGGCGTCGATCGCCTTGTCGAGCGCACCCAAATTCACCGGCGCGTATTCCTTGCGGAACAGGTTGTGGAACCCCCGCTTCGGAAGACGCCGATAGATGGGCAACTGACCGCCTTCGAAGCCATTCAGGGACACGCCTTCGCGCGCCTTCTGGCCCTTGACGCCCTTGCCGGAGGTCTTGCCCTTGCCGGACCCGATGCCGCGGCCAAGCCGCTTAAACTTCAGGCGCGCGCCGGGATTATCCCGCAGTTCGTTTAGGTTCATGTCTGTTTCCGGGCGTTAGCCCGGTCCTCTAATCGTCATGGCCGGGCTAAACCCGGCCATCATCTTAGGAAAGCTCCTCCACCTTGATCAGGTGGGCAACTTTGCGGATCATGCCACGAATGGAAGGGGTATCCTCCAACTCGCGCGTGGCCCGTATCTTGTTAAGGCCGAGGCCCGTCAGAGTCTCTTTCTGGCCCGGCTTGCGGCCCAGATGAGACGCGATTTGCGTCACGCGAACCTTAGACATTGGCCACAGCCTCCGTCCCGGCAACCGCGGGGCCTTCACGGCGCCCGAACAGGTCGGACACCTTCTTGCCACGACGGGTCGCGACCGAACGCGGGCTGGCGCATTTCTGCAACGCGGCAAAGGTGGCCTTCACCATGTTATGCGGATTGCGGCTGCCCAGGCTCTTGGCGACGACATCGCCGATACCCAGCGTTTCGAACACGGCGCGCAGCGGACCACCGGCGATGATCCCGGTGCCGGCTTCGGCTGAGCGCAGGATCACATTACCAGCGCCAAAATGCCCTTCGACATCATGGTGCAGCGTGCGGCCTTCCTTCATCGGCACCCGGATCATGCCGCGCTTGGCACGCTCCGTCGCCTTGCGGATCGCTTCCGGCACTTCACGGGCCTTACCCGCGCCGTAGCCAACACGACCCTTCTGATCACCAACCACCACGAGCGCGGCAAAAGCGAAACGACGCCCGCCCTTCACCACTTTCGCGACGCGGTTGATCGTCACCAGCTTGTCGATGATGCCATCATCGGGCTCGCGGTCTCCACCGCGCTCACGATCACGGCCACGACCGCCGCCACCTTCTCTCGGTTCACGTGCCATTGACTTGCGTTCCCCTAGAAGGCCAACCCGCCTTCGCGGGCGGCCTCGGCCAGCGCCTTAACGCGGCCGTGATACAGATAAGAGCCACGGTCGAACACGACCTGGGTCACACCAGCCGCGAGCGCACGCTCCGCGACCAGTTTACCCACCGCCGCGGCGGCTGCCTTGTCGGCGCCGGTGCGGATGGTCGCCCGCAGATCCTTGTCGAGCGACGAGGCAGACGCGAGCGTACGCCCCTGGCTGTCGTCGATGATCTGCGCATGGATGTTCTTGCCGGAGCGGAACACCGACAGGCGCGGACGCCCATTGGACTTGATGCGGAGCTGGTAGCGCAGACGATCGCGCCGGCGGTTCCGAAGATCTTGTGTGGCGCTCATGTTACTTCTTCTTGCCTTCCTTGCGCCGGATCGTCTCATCCGTGTAACGCGCACCCTTGCCCTTATAGGGCTCCGGCGGGCGGAAACCGCGGATTTCAGAAGCGACCTGGCCGACGAGACGCTTATCGACGCCTTCGACCTTGATCGACGTCGGACGCTCGCACGTGATCTTGATGCCGGCCGGAACCGGATAGATCACGGGATGCGAGAAACCGAGATTGATCTCGAGGTTCGAACCCTGGACAGCGGCGCGGTAACCCGTGCCGGTGATTTCCAGCGACTTCGTGAAGCCGTCGGAAACGCCCTTGACCATATTGGCGATGAGCGCACGGGTCGTGCCCCACATCATCCGGTCCTGGCTCTCCTTGGTCCGCGGCGAAACGCTGACGAGGTTGCCCTCGATCGTCGTCTCGACCCGGTCGGTCAACGGCATCTTGAGCTCGCCCAACTTGCCTTTCGCCGTGAACACGCCACCAGCGATCGCCACTTGGACGCCGGCCGGGACAGTGACGGGATATTTGCCTACGCGCGACATTCGCGGCTCTCCATCAGAACACGCGGCAGAGGACTTCGCCGCCAACATTGGCAGCGCGGGCCTCGGCATCGCTCATCACGCCACGCGGCGTGGACAGGATGGAAATACCCAGGCCAGCATAGACCCGCGGCAGTTCCTTGATCTTCGAATACACGCGGCGGCCCGGCTTGGAGACACGATGGATCTCCTTAATGACCGGTTCACCCTCGTTGTATTTCAGCTCGATGCGCAGCTGCGCCACACCGGGGCGGAGTTCTTCAGCCGCGTAACCGCGGATAAAGCCTTCACGCTTCAGCACGCCCAGCACGTTCGAACGCAAATGAGAGGCAGGGGAGATGCAGCTCGCATGACGCGCGCGTTGCGCGTTACGGATGCGAGTCAGCATATCACCCAAAGGATCGGAAAGCGACATAAGTGCGTGCCTCCCTTACCAGCTCGACTTGGTCATGCCCGGGATCTGTCCCGCGCTGGCCATGTCACGAAGCGCGATGCGGCAAAGCTTGAACTTACGGTAGTTGCCGCGTGAGCGGCCCGTCAGCTCACAGCGCAGCCGAACGCGAACAGCAGCGCCATTACGCGGCATCTGCGCCAGCTTCAGAGACGCATTGAAGCGGTCCTCCACCGGGAGGGTACGGTCCATCAATACGTCCTTCAGCGCGGCGCGCTTCGATTTGTCACGCTTCGCCATGCGAGCCCGCATGGCGTTCCGGTTGACCTGAGATGTCTTGGCCATCCTGTCTATATCCTCCGGAACCTGTCCGCCGCCCCGGGCTGGGACGACTGATGGTTTTCCAAAAAAGTCTTCAAAGGGCGAAAGGTATATCGAACGCTTTGAGCAATGCTCTCGCTTCGGCATCAGTCTTGGCCGAGGTGACGAACTGGATGTCCATCCCGCGAACCGACTCAACCTTATCGTAGTTGATCTCCGGGAAAATGATCTGCTCCTTCACGCCCATGGCAAAGTTGCCACGGCCGTCGAAGCCCTTCCCGGTGATCCCGCGGAAATCGCGAACGCGCGGCAGCGCGATCGTGACCAGGCGGTCCATGAACTCATACATGCGGGCCGCGCGCAGCGTGACCTTGCAACCGATGGGCAGACCCTTGCGGATCTTGAACCCGGCGATCGCCTTCTTCGCCACCGTCTTCACCGGCTTCTGGCCGCTGATGGCCATCAGTTCGAGCACCGCGGAGTCCAGCTTCTTCTGGTCGCCCGTGGCCTCGCCAACGCCCATATTGATGACGATCTTTTCCAGCTTCGGCACCTGCATCGGGTTCTTGTACCCGAATTCGGCGCGCAGAGCGGCGCGGATCTCATCGTTATAGCGCTTCTTCATCCGCGGCATTTCTGCCGGCGACGCGGCCGGTGTCTCGTCCGCACCAGCCATCAACGCTTCGCGTGCCGCACGACGGGCTTCGCGTGTCGGAGGAGCAGCACCCTGCCCACCGGCGCGACCGCCACCAGCCTTCGCATTGCCCTTAGCGCCGCCCTTGGGGGCACCCTTTGTTCCGCTCATGATACCCGCCTCAGCTTTCGATCACGTCGCCGGTCGCTTTCGCGACGCGGACTTTGCGACCGTCTTCCAGCACACGAAACCCGACCTTCGTCGGCTTATCGGTCTTCGGATCGATCAGCATCAGGTTCGACAGATGCACCGGCGCTTCACGCTCCTGGATGCCACCCGGCTCTTCCATGCTGCGCGCCTTCACGTGGCGCTTGGCAATCGCGACGCCCTGAACCACGGCGCGGTCTTCCTTCGGGATCACCCGCAGGACTTCACCACGGCGGCCTTTGCTGGCGCCACTGATCACCAGGACGCTATCGCCCTTGCGAATACGCGCGGCCATTACAACACCTCCGGCGCAAGGCTGATGATCTTCATGAACTTACGCCCACGCAGTTCACGTACCACCGGCCCAAAGATGCGGGTGCCAATCGGCTCCTGCTGCTTGTTGATCAGCACGGCCGCATTGCGGTCGAACCGGATCGCCGAACCATCGGCGCGCCGCACCGGGTAAGACGTGCGCACGATCACCGCCTGGTGAACGTCGCCCTTCTTAACCTTGCCACGGGGAATGGCATCCTTGATCGACACCACGATCACATCGCCAACCGAAGCGGTCTTCCGCTTCGAGCCACCGAGGACCTTGATGCACATCACGCGACGCGCGCCGGAATTATCGGCAACGTCGAGATGGGATTCTGACTGAATCATGCCATCGCTCCTTCAAGCTGCGGCGCTTCGGCCAGCTGTTCGGCCAACGGCTTGCCGTTGCGCTCGATCACCAGCCAGGTCTTGCGCTTGCTGAGCGGACGGCACTCCTCAATGCGGACCATGTCGCCGATCTTGCATGTGTTCTCTTCGTCATGCGCCGCGTATTTTTTCGACTGGCGGATGAACTTCTTGTACAGCGGGTGCATGACGCGACGATCAACAAGAACCGTAATGGTCTTGTCCATCTTATCGCTGGTCACTCGCCCGGTCAGGACGCGCCTTGGCATCGCCCTTGCTCCTTACGACTGGGTGGCGGGAGAAACAGACTTCTCCGCCATGATTGTTTTCACACGCGCGATCTCGCGGCGAACCTGCTTCACGCGGCCAATGCCTTCGTTCTGCCCGGCCGCACGCTGGAAGCGCAGATTGAACTGCTCCTTCCGGAGGTCGAGGAGCAGGTCGTTCAGCTGGTCCGGCGTTTTGGTCCGGACGTCCGTGGCCTTGTTCTGTACCGTCTTTGCCATATCAGGCGTCTCCGATACGGGCGATGAACTTCGTCTTGATCGGCAGCTTGGCCGCGCCGAGGGACAGAGCCGTCTTGGCAATGTCGACCGGCACGCCGTCGATCTCGAACATGATGCGGCCTGGGGCGACCCGGGCCACCCAGAACTCCGGCGACCCCTTGCCGGAGCCCATGCGGACTTCGGCCGGTTTGGTCGACACCGGAACATCCGGGAAGATGCGGATCCACACGCGACCGGCACGCTTCATGGCACGCGTAATCGCGCGACGAGCGGACTCGATCTGGCGGGCGGTGATCCGCTCCGGTTCCAGGGCTTTCAGGCCAAAGGACCCGAAGTTCAGGGACGTGCCACCTTTGGACACGCCGTGAATCCGGCCCTTGTGCTGCTTGCGGAATTTAGTGCGCTTGGGGGACAGCATCGTCCGTCTACCTCTGAGGAGCCTGTTCCGCGGCGCGCCGGTCTTGCGCCATCGGATCGTGCTGCAGGATTTCGCCCTTGAACACCCAGACTTTCACGCCGCAGGTGCCGTAGGTCGTCTTAGCCGTCGCCACACCGTAATCGATGTCCGCGCGGAGCGTGTGCAAAGGCACGCGGCCTTCACGATACCACTCCACCCGGGCGATTTCGGCGCCACCGAGACGCCCGCCGCAATTGATTCGAATGCCCTGGGCACCCAAACGCATGGCGGACTGCACGGCACGCTTCATCGCGCGGCGGAACGCAACGCGGCGTTCCAGCTGCTGGGCGATGTTCTCGGCAACCAGGGTCGCATCGATTTCCGGCTTGCGGATTTCAACGATGTTCAGCGACACCTCAGCCTTGGCCATCTTGCTGAGGTCCTTCTTCAAGACCTCGATGTCCTGGCCCTTCTTGCCAATCACAACGCCCGGACGGGCGGCATAGATCGTCACGCGGGGCTTCTTCGCCGGACGCTCAATGACCACGCGGGACACGCCGGCGCCGTGCAGCTTCTTGCGCAGATGCGCACGGAGCGAAACGTCAGCATGCAGCAGCGAGGCATAGTCCTTGCCGGCGAACCAGCGGCTATCCCAGGTGCGGTTGATCCCGAGGCGCAGACCGATCGGGTTTACTTTGTGACCCATATTATGCGGCCTCCCCAGTTGCATCGACGGTGGTTTCGACGGGCTGGGCACGCTCGGCCACAACGATCTTGAGGTGGCTGAACCACTTCTCGATGCGTGCCGCACGGCCACGGCCACGCGCATGGAAGCGGCGCATGACCACGGAACGGCCAACCTCGGCGCGCGAGACGACCAGGCGGTCGACGTCGAGCTGGTGATTGTTCTCCGCGTTCGCGATCGCGCTTTCCAGCGCTTTCTTGACCTGCTGCGCGATGCGGCGCTTGCTGAACGTCAGCGTGGCGATCGCTTTCTGCGCGGGCAGATTGCGAATCATCCCAGCCACCAGGTTCAACTTCCGCGGGCTGATCCGCAGGTTGCTGACAATGGCCTGAGCCTCGGTATCCGCGAGCGCGCGCGGTGTGTTCGGCTTGCTCATGTCAGCCCCGCTTCGCCTTCTTGTCGGCCGAATGCCCGGTGAACGTCCGGGTCGGCGAGAACTCGCCGAACTTGTGGCCGACCATGTTCTCGTTCACCTGCACGGGCAGGAACTTGTGGCCGTTGTAGACACCGAACGTGAGACCCACGAACTGCGGCAGGATCGTCGAGCGGCGCGACCAGATCTTAATGATCTCGTTGCGGCCCGAAGCCCGCGAGGTTTCGGCCTTGTTCAGGAGGTATCCGTCAACAAACGGACCTTTCCAGACAGAACGCGCCATTGTTATTTGCCCTTGTTACGGCGACGGATGATCAGGCTATCCGTCCGCTTGTTGGTGCGCGTCTTGTAACCCTTCGTCGGCAGGCCCCACGGCGTGACCGGATGACGGCCGCCCGAGGTGCGGCCTTCGCCACCACCATGCGGGTGATCGACCGGGTTCATCACGACACCGCGGTTATGCGGACGGAAGCCCAACCAACGCATACGGCCGGCCTTGCCGACTTTCTGGTTCATGTTGTCCGGGTTGGACACGGCACCAATGGTGGCCATGCACTCCGCGCGGATCATGCGCAGCTCACCGGACATCAGCTTCACCTGGGCATAGCCGGCGTCTTTGCCAACCAGCTGGGCGTAGGTTCCGGCGGAGCGCGCGATCTTGCCACCGGCACCGAGCTTCATCTCGATGTTGTGGATGATCGTGCCAACCGGGATCGCGCCCATCGGCATCGCATTGCCCGGCTTGATGTCGGCGCGCGCGCCGGCAATCACGGCATCGCCCACCTTGAGACGCTGCGGCGCCAGGATATAGGCCAGCTCACCGTCCTGATACTTGATCAGCGCGATGAACGAGGTGCGGTTCGGGTCGTATTCCAGCCGCTCCACCACGCCCGGGACGTCGAACTTGCGACGCTTGAAGTCCACGACGCGGTAGGCCTGCTTGTGCCCGCCACCACGGAACCGGCTGGTGATGCGGCCGTGGTTGTTACGGCCACCATTGCTGTGCTGCCCTTCGGTCAAGCCTTTGACGGGCTTGCCCTTCCAGAGCTCGGAGCGATCGATCAGAACCGTGCCACGAAGGCTGGGCGTGACCGGATTAAATTGTCTCAGTGCCATCTCGCGCGTGCCTTATGAGAGGCCGGTGGTGAAGTCGATCGATTGACCGGCCGCCAGCAGGACGAAGGCTTTCTTCACGTCGGAGCGAACGCCCGGCCGGCCCTTGAAGCGCTTCGTCTTGCCCTTCTGAACCAGCGTGTTCACGCCTTCGACCTTCACATTGAACAGAGCTTCCACAGCCGCCTTGATATTCGGCTTGGTCGCATCGATCGCTACCTGGAACACGAACTGGTTCTGTTCCGACAGCATCGTCGCCTTCTCAGTGATGATCGGGCGGCGAATGATCTCATACATCGCTTCCCGCGAAAGCTGCGGGCCGCGCTTTTTGGTGGTCTCGCTCATGCCGCCTCTCCCATATTCGCGGGCTGCGCGGTCGGGTTCAGGCGCTCGGTCAGCCCGGCGATACCGGCCGTGGTGAGAACCAGAATATCATGGCGCAGGATGTCATACACATTCGCACCAACCGTCGGCAGCAGATCGACGCTCGGAATGTTGCGGCTGGCACGCAGGAAATCCTGGTCAACCACATGATCGACGATCAGAGCCGAACGCCAGCCGAACACCTTCAGCTTCTTGGCCAGTTCGCTGGTCTTCATGGCGCCGGCAGCGGCATCCAGAACGATCAGCTTGCCCTCGGCCGCCTTCTGCGACAGCGCCGAGATCAGGCCAAGACGGCGAACCTTCTTGTTCAGGCTGTATTCGTGCGAGCGCACGACCGGACCATGAACAACGCCACCAGTGCGAAACTGCGGCGCGCGCAGGCTACCCTGACGGGCGTTACCCGTGCCCTTCTGCTTATACGGCTTGCGGGTGGTGCCGGACACTTCCGACAGGCCCTTCACCTTGTGGTTGCCCGAGCGGCGCTTGGCCAACTGCCAATGCACAACCCGCGCCATGATGTCAGCGCGCGGCGCCGCGGCGAAGATGTCGTCCGGGAGGTCGGCATTGCCGGCGCTGCCCTGATCGAGAGTGGTGATCGCGATTTGCATCGGTGTTCGTCCTTAGCCCGCAACCGCGTCAAGCAACGCAGCCGGATACGGGGCATTCGCCGGGCGGGCCTTCTTGATGGCATCCCGAACCAGCACATAGCCGTTCTTCGAACCCGGGACCGATCCCTTGATCATCAGCAGACCTTTGTCTGCGTCGACCGCGGCGACCTCCAGGTTCAGGGTGGTGATACGATCCACACCCAGATGGCCTTCCATCTTCTTGTTCTTGAAAGTGCGGCCCGGATCCTGACGGTTACCGGTCGAACCAAGGCTACGATGGCTGGCAGATACGCCGTGGCTGGCCTCAAGACCCGCATAGTTCCAGCGCTTCATACCGCCGGCAAAACCCTTGCCCTTGGATGTGCCGCAGACATCGACCTTCTGGCCCGCCGCGAAATGCGCGGCCGACAGGGTCGCGCCCGGCTCCAGAAGAGCATCGGCGGCAACGCGGAACTCAACCAGCTTCTGCTTCGGCTCCACCTTCGCCTTGGCGAAGTGGCCGCGCTGCGGCTGAGTCACATTCTTTACTTTGGCCTTGCCCCAACCGAGCTGCACGGCATTGTAGCCGTCCTTTTCGGTGGTGCGCGCGGCGACGACCTGCAGCTGATCCAGATGCAGAATTGTCACGGGCACATGGGTGCCATCATCTTTAAAGATGCGGCTCATACCCAGCTTTTTGGCCAGCAATCCGGTACGCATGGCGTGTTTCTCTCCCGGGCCCGGCTTAGATCTTGATCTCGACGTCCACGCCAGCGGCGAGGTCGAGCTTCATCAGCGCGTCCACCGTCTGCGGCGTGGGTTCGACGATGTCGAGCAGGCGGCGATGCGTCCGGATTTCGAACTGCTCGCGGCTCTTTTTATCGACATGCGGCGAGCGGTTCACGGTGAAACGCTCGATATGGGTCGGCAGCGGGATCGGTCCGCGAACCCGGGCGCCCGTGCGCTTGGCCGTGTTAACGATTTCCTTCGTGCTGTTATCAAGCACGCGGTGATCGTAGGCCTTAAGCCGGATGCGGATATTCTGGTTGTCCATAATTCGCTCTTCTGGGGTCCCGCCAACGCTAGCGGCCGGTTTCAGCGTCCCGCCTCATGCCGGAATGGACATGAGGCGGTAAACCGAGGTCGCAGTCGTTAGGCAGTGATGCTGGCCACCACGCCGGCGCCGACAGTGCGGCCACCTTCGCGAATGGCAAAACGCAGACCGTCATCCATGGCGATCGGAGCAATCAGCTCGACATCCATCGAGACGTTGTCGCCCGGCATGACCATCTCAACGCCTTCCGGCAGCTGAACCATGCCCGTCACGTCGGTCGTGCGGAAATAGAACTGCGGACGGTAGTTGGTGAAGAATGGCGTGTGACGGCCACCCTCTTCCTTCGTCAGGATGTAGGCCTCGGCCTTGAACTTGGTGTGCGGGTTGATGGTGCCCGGCTTGGCCAGAACCTGACCACGCTCGACGTCATCACGCTTCGTGCCGCGCAGCAGGGCGCCGATGTTGTCGCCGGCCTGGCCCTGATCGAGCAGCTTGCGGAACATTTCCACGCCGGTCACGATCGTCTTGACCGTCGGCTTCAGGCCCACGATCTCAACTTCCTCGCCAACCTTCACGATGCCGCGCTCAACACGGCCGGTCACCACGGTGCCACGGCCAGAGATCGAGAACACGTCTTCGATCGGCATCAGGAACGGACGGTCCAGCGTGCGCTCCGGCTGCGGGATGTAGTCGTCCACCGCGGCCATCAGCTCGAGGATCGCCTTGCGGCCCAGATCCGCGTTGCTGTCTTCCAGCGCGCACAGAGCCGAACCCTTCACGATGGGGATATCGTCGCCCGGGAACTGGTAGGACGAAAGCAGCTCGCGCACTTCCATCTCAACGAGTTCCAGCAGCTCCGGATCGTCGACCATGTCGCATTTGTTCAGGAACACCACCAGCGCCGGCACGCCGACCTGGCGGGCGAGCAGGATGTGCTCCCGGGTCTGCGGCATCGGGCCGTCAGCAGCGGACACCACCAGGATCGCGCCGTCCATCTGCGCGGCGCCGGTGATCATGTTCTTCACATAGTCAGCGTGGCCGGGGCAGTCGACGTGCGCGTAGTGGCGGTTCACCGTCTCATATTCCACGTGCGCCGTGGAAATCGTGATGCCGCGCGCCTTCTCTTCCGGCGCTTTGTCGATCTGGTCGTACGCGGTGAAGGTCGCCCCACCGGTCTCCGCCAGGATCTTGGTGATCGCCGCCGTCAGCGACGTCTTGCCATGATCGACGTGGCCGATCGTGCCAATATTGCAGTGCGGCTTGTTCCGCTCGAATTTCGCCTTACCCATCGTCGTATGCTCCGAGGATCCAGGTGATGGTCCGTTGAAAGAATTAACTGTTTACCAGCGGTAGTGGCTGAAAGCCTTATTGGCTTCGGCCATCCGATGGGTGTCTTCCCGCTTCTTCACCGCCGAACCACGGTTGTTCACCGCGTCCAGCAGTTCGTTGGAAAGCCGGTCCTGCATCGTCTGCTCCCCGCGCTTGCGGGCCGCATCGATGAGCCACCGGATCGCCAGCGCCTGCCGGCGTTCCGTGCGGACTTCAACCGGCACCTGATAGGTCGCACCACCAACACGGCGGGAGCGCACTTCAACGGCCGGCTTCACGTTGTCCAGCGCCTCATGAAACATGCGGATCGGATCAGCCTGCGGACCACCGCGACGCTTCATCACGTCGAGGGCGCTGTAGACGATCGTCTCGGCGGCGGACTTCTTGCCATCATACATGAGCGCATTCATGAAGCGGCTCAGCACAACGTCGCCGAATTTCGCATCCGGCAGAATTTCACGCTTTTCAGCGCGGTGACGGCGGGACATCTGGTCGCTCCCTTACTTCGGCCGCTTCGCGCCGTAGAGCGAACGACGCTTACGACGCTTCGGCAGACCCTGCGTATCCAGCACACCGCGCAGGATATGATAACGAACGCCGGGAAGATCCTTCACGCGGCCGCCACGGATAAGCACAACCGAGTGCTCCTGAAGGTTATGGCCTTCACCCGGGATGTAGCTAACGACTTCGAAGCCGTTGGTCAGACGCACCTTCGCGACCTTACGAAGCGCCGAGTTCGGCTTCTTCGGCGTGGTCGTGTAGACACGGGTGCAGACGCCACGCTTTTGCGGGCAGCCTTGCAGGGCCGGAACCTTGTTCCGGGTCTTTTGAGGCTCGCGCCCGTGGGCAATGAGCTGGTTGATGGTCGGCATGGACCCTCTTTCACAATCCTGTATCGCGTCACCCACCCACTGAGCACGCCCGCCAATAACAAACAACCCGCCAGTGTGGGAACACGTCCCACCCCGCGGGGGCCCTGAGGCAACCGGCCTAGGCCCTTTTTGAGGGCGGCGCCGGCTACTTCTTTGGTCTGCAATCGACGGACACCCTTGCAGCAGATGGGGTGAGCCGAGGGCGCGGAACCTAGTTGCGGGTTATGCCTGAGTCAAGCGGCACATCGCAGGATTCCGCGCCCCAGCGTCATCTCATTCCTTCGGAGCCGTCGCCGCCAGCGCCGGATGCGCTGCGAACGCCTCATACCACGCCGCCAAACGCGGATGGGCGGGGCGCCAGGGCTCGGTCCCAAAGCGGAAATCCAGGTATCCAAGGGCGCAGGCCACCGCGATGGTCCCAATCGACAGCTCAGAGCCCGGTAAATCGCCCTCCAGGGCGTCCACGGTGCGCGCCATCGCCGCCTTGTAGCGCGCAATCAGCCCGTCACGCGCGGCCTCCCGCGGCTTCGCCTGCTCGCCACGGCAGGGAACCGCCGAGTCGAGGATGCCGTCCCCCATCGCCTGCAGCTTCAAAGCCCGCCAGCGCGCCGGGCCAGCCACCGGAAACAGCGGCGCCGACTCGCCCAGACTGTCCAGGTATTCGCAAATGACAGGGCTGTCATACAGCGACAAACCGTCATCCGTGACCAAACACGGGACTCGGGACAGCGGATTATCCGCCAGCAAATCCGCCGGCGAGGCATGCGGGTTGGACGGGTGCTTTTCAATGCCCGCGTCGAGTCCCCGCACGATCGCGCAGGCCATGACCTTACGCACGTAGGGGCTGGTGCCCGAGTAGTAGATTTTCATGATGCGATATCCCTTAAAACTTATCTTTCTTGCCGCGCACATCCGCGAGACTCGCGATATCCGGGGCCAGCAGGAACGGGTTGGCCTTGCACTCATCCGCCATCAGCGACGGCACCGAGGGCTGCCCGGCCGCCCGCTGCGCCCGCATCTCGGCAACCCGCGCCCGCAGGGCGGCGTTGTCCGGATCAACCGCCAGCGCGAAGCGGGCATTGCTTTCCGTATATTCATGGCCGCAGCACACCAGCGTATCGCCCGGCAGGGCCTTCAGCTTGGCGAGACTCGCGAACATCTCCGCCGCCGTGCCTTCGATCAGCCGCCCGCAGCCCAGGCTGAACAGCGTATCGCCGGACAGGAGCACCGGCCCCTCCGGAAAGAAGAAATTGATCTGGCCGCGCGTATGGCCGGGCGTGTCGATCACCTGACCTCGGGCATTGCCCAGCGCCACCGTATCGCCCTCCCGCACCGCGATATCCAGCTTCGGCAGCCGGTGCGCATCCGCCGCCGCGCCAACCACCGTGCAGGGGAAGCGCGCCCGCACCTCGTCCGTCGCCGCGATATGGTCGCCATGGTGATGCGTCAGCAGGATCATATCCAGCCGCCCGCCCGCCGCCTCGATCGCCGCGATGATGGGCGGGCCCTCGGCCGGATCGACGATCGCCGTTGCACCCGTCTCACTGTCTTTCAGGAGCCACGCATAATTGTCATTCAGAATGGGCACGGGTTGCGCGGTGATTGTCATGTTCTGGACCCTTCGCGGTACCGCCGGGAACCGGCTTTTGTGATATAGCATCGCGGCATGGCGACGGACGCGCAAGCAGCGGAGGCGTTTTACAGCTCGGCCCGGGGCGCTGTCACCGCGCGCGTGCTGCGGGAGCGGCTGCATAGGCTCTGGCCCAACCTCGCCTCCGACTCCGTCCTGGGTATCGGCCATGCCACCCCCTATCTGCGCCTCTGGCGGGAGGAGGCGCGCCGCTGTGTTTCCCTGACGCCCGCCCAGATGGGGACGACCAGCTGGCCATTGGGGGGCGCTGGACTGTCCTGTTCGGCGGAGGAAGACTCCCTGCCCTTCGCCGATTTGACCTTCGACCGGGTTCTGCTGGTGCATGGGCTGGAGTCCGCGGAAAGCGCCCGCCGCCTGCTACGGGAAGTGTGGCGGGTGCTGAAGGACGATGGCCGCCTGCTGGTGATCGCGCCCAACCGGGTCGGCGTTTGGGCGCATGCCGAGAGCACGCCCTTCGGCCATGGCCATCCTTATACCGAACGGCAATTGAGCCAGTTGCTGGCCGGCGCGCTGTTTCGGATCGAACGGAAGGACGCCGCGCTCTGGATGCCACCGACCCGCTGGCGCCTGATCCTGCGGGGCGCGCCATTGATTGAGCGGCTGGGACGGCGGTTGATGCCCGGCTTCGCGGGCGTGGCGATCATCGAGGCGGTCAAGGATGTTTACGCCGGCTTGCCTGTGCGGCCGGTGGCACGGCGGCGGCTCGTGCTGGCGGAGGCTCGGTAGCGCATCCTTGCCATCGG
>CAIUPC010000549.1 GCA_903900905.1 uncultured Acetobacteraceae bacterium | reverse complement strand
GGAGGCCGAGGTCAGGGCCATCCTGCACGACGCCCTCAACCCAAGGAAAACCCCCGGCCTGGGCACCCTCCTCACCGCCGTTGGCCGGGACTTCGACGGTGTCGAGTTGAACGTGACCCGCGACCAAACGCCAGCCGAACCCGCGATCTTCGAGTGATCGTCCTCGACACCAGCGTCCTGTCCGAGCCCATGCGCCCGCTCGCCGACCCCGCCGTCGCGAACTGGCTCGATCGGCAGCGCCCGGAGACCCTCTACCTCACGACCGTAACCCTCGCCGAACTCCTGCTCGGCCTCGAACTCCTGCCACTCGGCCTCCGCCGATCACGGCTGGAGGCGCGGATCACCGAAGTCATCGACACTTTTGGCGCGCGAAGAACCCTGGCGTTCGACACAAGCGCCGCCCGCATGTTCGCCGTGCTGGTCGCCCGCGCCCGCGCCGCCGGTCACGCCATCAATGTCGCGGACGGCCAGATAGCCGCCATCGCCGCCGCGCATGGATGTTCGGTCGCAACCCGAGACACCGCCCCCTTCATCGCCGCCGGCGTCCCGGTGATCGATCCGTGGCGCGCCTGACCGACCGCCTCTCGCACGCCAGATGCGCGGCGACCGCACCGATCGGCTTGCTTGGCGCGGAGGCGCCACAAGCATAAGAACACAGGATGAACAGCCCCCGCTCGCCGCGCCTGAAGAACCGCCGAACCACACCGCGCCAACCACCGGAGCGACGCCAAAACCCCTACGCCGTGAGCCGGAGCGACGGCGGCGTTCCTCCCACCGCGTCGCCATTCCCAAACGGCGGCAAAAGCCCATGCGCCGTGAGCGCGTCCCTGCATCCTTCAAGGAGACCAACACCGCCCCCAGGCCCATGCGCGAGACTGACCTGTTCCACCGCCACGACCTCATGCAACGTGAGAAACAACCCGACGACACCCCCCCAGCGTGCCGGCAACGACACGGTATCGCGGCCAGGACCCCATACACCGTGAGCCAGCCCCCGGCCCCGTCGCGACAAGGACCAAAGCCCCGGGTCAGCCGCCCCCGCGAGCGTCCGCCAATCCCCGATCACCCAACCACGCGCGGCGAGCAAAGGCGGCGGACAATCAGCCGCAAAACCCTATACGCCGTGAAACCCCCGCCCGGCGGCAGCCTCAGCCCAGCACCCGCACCCAGACCCCGCCAACCCAAAGCAGGTCGCCACCCACCGCCAGGCCCCGCGCGGCCGCCGCCGCCAACACCCCGGCCCGGTCAGCGGCAAGCACGTCGATCCCGGCCAACCCCTCCCCGCGCCCATCCGTGGCGGCGACAAACCGGAGCGTCCCCTGGTCCAGCGCAATCCCCGCCTCCGTCACCGGCCGCCGCAGGATGGAAGCCCAGCGCTCCGCCAGCGCCGCCGGATCATCCGACTGCACCGTCGCGCCGACAATCGCCGGCAGCGGCGCCCCGCCATGCCAGTCCGGCCCGGCGGGGTGGTAGGCGCCCTGCGCCGACCCATGCGACCAGTTGATCTCCAGCAGCGTGCCGCCGGTATCCCGCGGATGCAGTTGCAGCCCCCGGTATTCGCCGGCGTAGTCCAGATCATTCGCCACCCGCACCCCGACGGACGCAACATGGTCAATCCACGGCTCGATGGCATCGCAGTCGAGGATAACCATATACCCGCCCTCCCCGCCGCGGCGCGCCAGGTACCGTGCGGCAGCGGTGCCGGGCTGGGTGGGGGCCACGACCTCCAGGAACGTGTCGCCCACGGGCATGACGGCGTTCACCAGGCCGTATTTCCCGACATTGGGGTCGCGATAGAACACCTCAATACCCAGCACGTCGCACAGCGTGCCAACGACGGGCTCCAAGGCCGGCGCGACGAGGCAGATCTGGCGCAGGCGCAGGCTCATGGTGTCCCTCCTCATGCGCATCCGGCTTGCCCTTTTGGGCGCATGGGCGTTGACTGCGCCGCATCAGTTTGGGGGAGATAACCATGGCCAGCAACTACGATATCGTCATCCGCGGCGGCACCATCATGGATGGCAACGGCGGCACGCCTTACACCGGCGACGTCGCCGTCAAGGACGGCAAGATTGCCGCGGTGGGCGTGGTCTCTGGCACCGGCGCGGAAGAGATCGACGCCAAGGGCCTCGCGGTCACGCCGGGCTTCGTCGATATCCACACGCATTACGACGGCCAGGCGATGTGGGACTCCCACCTCGCGCCGTCATCCTGGCACGGCGTTACCACGGTGGTGATGGGCAATTGCGGCGTGGGCTTCGCCCCCGTGCGCCCGAACACCCAGGAAGCCGTCATCGCGCTGATGGAAGGGGTTGAGGACCTGCCCGGCCCCTGCCTGAACGAAGGCCTGGATTTCAGCTGGGAAAGCTTCGGCGAGTATCTGACCGCTTTGGAACGCCGCAAGCACGACATCGACTTCTGCGCCCTGCTGCCGCACGCCCCGCTGCGGGTCTACGTCATGGGCGACCGCGCGATGAACCTGGAGGACGCCAATCAGGAAGACATCCAGCGCATGCGCGAACTCGCCGCCGAAGCGGTGCGGGCCGGCGCCTGGGGCTTCTCGACCTCCCGCACCATCGCCCACAAGACGCTGGCGGGGGACAACACCCCGACATTGCGCGCCCAGGAATCGGAACTGCTGGGCATCGCGATGGGGCTGAAGGACGCCGGCTGGGGCATGATCGAAATGACCTCGGACTGGAACACCCCCGACCCCGCCACCGAATTCGCCATGGTGCGGCGCATTCTGGCGGAATGCGGCCGACCGCTGGTGTTCTCGTTGAACCAGCGCCATGACCGGACTGAGGCGTGGAAGGACCTGCTGGAACTGTCCACCCAGGCGGTGGCCGATGGCGTGAACATCCGCTGCGTCGTGCCGCCGCGCCCCATCGGCGCGCTGCTGGGCCTGACCGGCAGCCAGAACCCCTTCGCCGGCACCAAGACCTACCGCGAAATCGCGCATCTGCCGGTGGAAGAACGGGTCGCGAAAATGCGCGAGCCCGCGGTCCGCGCCGCCATCCTGGGCGAGGATCCGATGGAGTACAACACCTGGTCGTTGTTGACCCGTGTCGGCTACGCCCGCATGTTCGCCTTCACCAACCCGCTGAACTACACGCCGGCGAAGGAAGACTCGATCACCGCCATCGCCGAACGCAAGGGCTGCACGCCGCAGGAAGTCGCCTACGACATGCTGCTGGAAGACGATGGCAAGGGCTTCATCTTCGCCTGCCTGGTCAACTACGCGAACTACGACCTGGAAGCGGTAAAGACCATGTATGGCCGTGACCACGTGATCCCCGGCCTGAGCGACGGCGGCGCGCATGTGGCCTTCATCTCCGACGCCTCCTTCCCAACCTTCCTGTTCAGCTATTGGGGCCGTGACCGCGAAGACGGGCGGATTCCGCTGCATGACCTCGTCCGCCGTCAGACCCGTGAACCCGCGCAGTTCGCCGGCCTGACTGATCGCGGTGTGCTGGCGCCCGGTATGAAGGCCGATATCAACGTCATCGACTTCGCCAACCTCGCTTTGGATCGCCCGGAAATGGTGATCGATCTGCCGGCCGGCGGGCGCCGCCTGATGCAGAAGGCGCGCGGCTACGTGGCGACCGTGAAGGCGGGCCAGGTCACCTACCGCAACGGTCAGGCCACCGGCGCGCTGCCGGGCGGGCTGGTCCGGCGGGAGCAGGTCATGGCCTGATCGCCAGCCGGTTGCGACCCGGACGGGAACATGCCAGAAATGGTATGAACACTTGCACCCGTCCGGGAAGGAGCCACCGTCTTGAAACGTTACCTGCACCTCGCAGCCATCGCCTGCGCCCTTTCCACCGGTTCGGCTGCATGGGCACAGAGCGCACCACCGGCCGGCTGGCCCGGCAACCTTCGCTACGACCTTGTCCCCCAATGGATTAAATGGACGGATGCGAAGGCTGCCATCGCCTGGCCGCCGAACGATGGCTGCGCCGCCGCCCCGGAAACCAAAACCCTGGCGGCCGGCACTCTGATCGACCGGTTCGGCAGCGAAGGCGGCACCTTCTTCAGCCCGAAGGGGGAGGCCTTTGCCGCCCGCGCCGTGCCCTATGTCTGCAAGACAATGGACTACCGGGTCTACAAAGTGGTGAAACCCATCCCGGTGAAGGAATGCAAAGCCGCCCCCTGGTTTGGGGAGCCCGGCGGCGCGGTGCAGGTGCAAGCGGCGGAACCCGCGTTTAAGCTCGTGGCCAGCGGCAGTATTGAGGCGGTGACTTATGTTGTTGGCGGAAGCAGTGGCCCGTTTACGCAGTGCGGGAGTCCCTGACTGGTTCTACGTCACCGATGGCGGACTCGGAACCGGCGAATGCGTCGGGATCGAACCGTCCGGTAGCGGCTGGTCAGTCTATTACAGCGAGCGGGGGCGGAAATCGCCCCTGGAACAGATGGCGAATGAGGATGCCGCCTGCCGCGCCCTGCTGCGGCATATGGATCGCATGATGCGGGAAAGCGGGCGCGGCGGCGTTCCGGGATCGTTTTAATGCTTGCCTACCCGGCTGCGATCGGTGTCTTCTGGCCTCCGACCAAATGCCCAAGCATCCGGAAAAGGCGTTGGTGTCCAAAGGCATGAATACCTGACGATTCGCACCAGCGTCAGAGAAATCGACCCGCACTTGCCCTGCCAACTGCCAGTGGACGAGCAAACACCAGCCGGATTCCGGTTCGATTGAACCGCCGACCAAAGCAATAGAGCATGATCGCCAGAGGTGGAACCACACGGCGGCGTGAATCGTGCGACAAAACAAAGAGCCAGACCATGATCGAACCCGTACGTTGATCCAACCTCAAACGATCATGGTCTGGTCGGCAAAGCGGACAACGTATTTCCCCGCTCCCACCCTGGACGCCACGGACGATCCGGGCGAACAATGCGGCAACCGGAAACACCAGGGAGCATCCCCCCATGCGCAGCGCCGTCATCGTGTCCACCGCCCGTACGCCTATCGGCCGCGCCTATCGGGGTGCCTTCAATAACACCCAGGCCCAGGCGCTCGGCGGTCATGCCATCGCCGAGGCGGTCAAGCGCGCCGGCATCGACCCGGCGGAAGTGGACGACGTCGTGTTTGGCGCCGCGCTGCAGCAGGGATCGCAAGGCTCCAACGTCGCCCGTCAGGCCGCGCTGGCCGGCGGATTGCCGCAATCGGTCGCCGGCATGTCGGTCGATCGCCAATGCGCGTCGGGCATGATGGCGATCGCCACCGCCGCCAAGCAGATCCTGCACGACGATATGATGGTCACCATCGGCGGCGGGGTGGAGTCGATCTCCCTCGTACAGACCAACGACCTCCGTCGCGACCGGGCGCAGGACCCGGAACTCGCCGCCCGTGTCCCCGGCCTCTATATGTCCATGCTCGAAACGGCGGAGTTGGTCTCGGCCCGCTATAATGTCAGCCGGGAGGCGCAGGACGAATACGCGCTGCGCTCGCAGCAGCGCACCGCCTCAGCGCAGCAGGCCGGACGGTTCGACGATGAGATCGCGCCGATGGCCTCCATTATGACGGTTACCGATCGCGCCACCGGCGAGACGTCCCAGAAGAAGGTCACGCTGACCAAGGATGAGGGCAACCGCGCCGATACCAACCTTGAAGGGCTGAATTCCCTCAAGCCGGTCTTCGCCAATGGCATCGTGGTGCCGCAGGGCAAATTCATCACCGCCGGCAATGCCTCCCAGCTGTCCGACGGCGCCTCGGCCGCGGTGCTGATGGAGGAGGCCGAAGCCTCCCGCCGCGGCCTCGCGCCTTTGGGCATCTATCGCGGCATGGCGGTCGCCGGCTGCGACGCCGACGAAATGGGCATCGGCCCCGTCTTCGCCGTGCCCAAGCTGCTGGCGAAGCACGGGTTGAAAATCGATGACATCGACCTGTGGGAACTGAACGAGGCCTTCGCCTGTCAGGTCCTGTATTGCCGCGACCGTCTCGGCATCGATCCCGACAAGCTGAACGTCAATGGCGGCGCCATCTCCATCGGCCACCCCTACGGCATGTCCGGCGCCCGCATGGTCGGCCATGCCCTGATCGAGGGCAAACGCCGCGGCGCCAAGCTGGTCGTTGTGACCATGTGCGTCGGTGGCGGCATGGGCGCGGCCGGCCTGTTCGAGGTCGCGTAACCATGCCGATCGATCCGCAAATCCAGGTCCTGCTGGACCTGCGCGCCGCGCTGCCACCGATGCACACCCTGTCGGTGGCAGAGGCCCGCATCCAGATGGGCGCCCGCGCCATCCCCGGTCTGCGCATCCCCGAGGTGGCGTCGGTCGTGAATCGCGACATGCAGGGTCCCGGCGGGTCGCTGCCGTTGCGGATCTACACACCGCACGGCACCGGCCCTTTCCCGCTGATGGTCTTCTTCCACGGCAGCGGCTTCGTGGTCTGTAGCCTCGATACCCATGACGCCATGTGCCGCAATCTCTGCGCGGGCACCGGCTCGGTGGTGGTGTCGGTCGATTACCGCCTGGCGCCGGAGAACAAGTTCCCCGCCGCACCGGACGATTGCCTCGCCGCCACGCGCTGGGCAGTGGACAATGCCGGGGCACTGAACGCGGATACGTCACGGGTGGTCGTGGCGGGCGACAGCGCCGGCGGCAATCTGGCGGCGGTGACGGCGTTGCGCGCCCGCGATGAAGGCGGGCCGGAAATCGCGGCGCAGCTGCTGATCTATCCCGTGACCGACTACCATACCCCGGGCACGCCCTCGTACGAGGAAAACGCTGAGGGTTACGGCCTTGGCCGCGCCGGGATGGAATGGTTCTGGAACCACTATCTGGCCGACGCGTCCGATGCGGCGCATCCGCATGCCTCTCCGCTGCGGGCGAATAATCTGGCTGGCCTGCCACCGGCCTTTGTCATCACGGCGGAATACGACCCGCTGCGTGATGAGGGCGAATATTACGGCCAGGCCCTGCAACGCGCCGGCGTGCCGACGCTGATCCAGCGCTTCGACGGGGTGAATCACGGGTTCTTCTTCTTCGTGGGCATCGTGGATAAATCGGGTGAGGCGATGGATGCGGCCTGCGCGTGGGTCAATCAGACGATCGCGGAGTAGCAGTTCTCTCCCCCCCGTCATCCCCGGGC
>CAIUPC010000548.1 GCA_903900905.1 uncultured Acetobacteraceae bacterium | reverse complement strand
GGGATGTTGCCGGGGAATCCGTTGGGGAGTCCGCGGGAGAATCCGCCGGGGAAGCGCCATGAAACTCACGCCGCTGCTATTCGCTTTGCTGCTGGCCGCGCCCCCCGTGTCGGCGCGCGTGACCGCGGTGCGCATCGATCGCATCGAGCCTTTCGCCGGTGGCCAGGTCTTCGGCACAACCGGCGCCTATGAGCGGGTCATCGGCGTGGCGAAGGGCGAGCTTGATCCCGCGGACCCGCGCAATGCCGGTATCACCGGCCTCGACCGGGCGCCGCGCAATCGCGCCGGCAAAGTGGAATACGAAACCGACCTGTTCCTGCTGCGGCCGGTGGATCCGGCCAAAGGCAATCGCCACCTGCTGTTCGACGTGCTCAATCGCGGCAACAAGGTCGTTACCAACCGGCTGAACACCACCACCCCCAAGGACGACAGCAACGACCCCGCGACCGTGGCGCAGGCCGGCGACGGATTTCTCTACCGGCGTGGCTACACCATCGCCTGGGCCGGCTGGGATCCGGACGCGCCGAAGACCAATAACGGCATGACCATCCGCATTCCGGCCCTGCCCGATGCGGAAGCGGAGATCCGTGACGAATTCGTCTCCGCCACCCGCGGCGCGCCGATGACGCGGTTCCGGCTGAGCTACGCCGCCGCCTCCCTCGATCAATCCGGCGCCACCCTCACCCGCCGTCTGCGGGCCGCTGATCGGCCGGTGGAGGTGCCGGTTGCGCAGTGGGAGTTCGTGGATGAGCGCACGGTGATCTTGCGGCCGGAAGGAACCGTGCCCGCACCCGGCGCGATTTACGAATTGGTCTATCGCGCCAAATCGCCCTGGGTCAGCGGGATTGGCTTCGCCGCGCAGCGCGATGTCGCCGCGTTCCTGAAGTCCAACGCCAAGGACATGGCGGGCGCTCCCAATCCGGCGGGCGGGCGGATCAAGGCCTCCGTCGCGTTCGGCGTGTCGCAGAGCGGCCGCTTCCTGCGCGATTTTATCAAGCTGGGGTTCAATCAGGATGAATCCGGCCGCAAGGTCTTCGATGGCGTGCTGTCGCACATCGCGGGTATCGGCGGCGTGTTCCTGAATGAGCTGTTCGCGCAGCCCTTCCGCACCCGCACGCAGCATGAGGATCATGCGATGCCTGAGAACGCCTTCCCGTTCTCCGCCGCCGCCAGCCGCGACCCCGTGTCGGGCAAGTCGGGCGCGCTGCTGCGCGACACGCCGTTCAACCCGCTTTTGATTGAGACCAATACCGACGCCGAATACTGGCAGAAAGGGGCGGCGCTGCTGGGCACGGATCCGTTGGGCAAGCGGGACTTGCCGCTGCCGGCGCGCACCCGCCTGTTCCTGATCGCGGCGACCCAGCATACCGGGCGCTTCGGCGCGACCACCGCGCCCGGACCCTGCGCCAATCCGCGCAACCCGCACGACCCCTATCCCGCGGTGCGGGCGCTGCTGGTGGCGCTGGACGCGTGGATCGACCAGGGGCGGCCGGCGCCGGCGAGCCGGGTGCCACTTGTCGCGGATGGCACGCTGGTCGATGCCGCGCGGCTGCGGTTCCCGGCGCTGCCAGGCCTCATGACGGCGGCGGCGCCGAACCACATCGATCCCACCGGCGACTGGGTGCATCCGGTTGAGGCGGCCTCCCCCTATGCCGCGCTGGTGCCGGCGGTGGACGCGGATGGCAACGCCCGCACCGGGCTGTTTCTCCCGGATGTGGCGGCGCCGTTGGGCACGCATACCGGCTTCAATGTCTATAAGCCGCCTTTCCCCGCGGGTGAGATGTGTGATCGCGATGGCAGTTTTTTGCCCTTCGCGACGGCGGCGGCGGACAAGAAGCCGGGCGATCCCCGCAAGTCGCTGATTGAGCGCTATGGCAGCAAGGACCGTTATGTCGCTCAGGTGACCGCCGCCGCCCAGAAACTGGTGGCCGAACGGCTGTTGCTGGCGGAGGACGCGGCGCGGTACGTCAATGAAGCGAAGGCGGTTGGGTTTTAATCCGCGACGAATACCTGCCGGGTGGTGAATGAAATCCATAGGTGGCGCCCGGCCAGGAAATCCGCGCCCAGCAGCATGTCGGTGATGGGCGTCAGCCTAACGGGGGCGACCCAGAGGGCGGGGGCCTCCATCACCGATGCGCCGGCGC
>CAIUPC010000547.1 GCA_903900905.1 uncultured Acetobacteraceae bacterium | reverse complement strand
TTGATTTCCCCGGTCTGGTTGGCGGCGCATTCCGAACCATCGGGCGTCAGGACGGCGACTTTGACGCCGGGGACGGGTTTACCGAGGGAGCCCGGACGACCCTCGAAATCCTGCGCACCGGGATAGTCGGCCAGGATGACGCCCACTTCCGTGGTGCCATACATGCTGCACAGGCGGGTGCCGAAGGCGGCTTCCGCGAAGGCCAGGGTTTCGCTGTCCACCGGTTCTCCGGTGAACGAGATTTTCGCCAGTGCGTAGCGGTAACGCCCGGCCGCGTTGCTGTTCTTCATCATCCGGTAATGCGTCGCCGCGGCGGACAGATTGGTGATGCCAAAATGCGACAATGCTTTCAGCAACAGGCCCGCGTCGAACCGGCCCGAGAACGTGCCGGTCGCCACGCCCAGCGCCAGCGGCGCCAGCGTGCCGTGCCATAACCCATGCCCCCAGGCCGGGGAGGACGGGCAGAAGAACCGATCCCCCGGCCGCACGCCCGTGCCATAGAGGGCCGCGTTGGTCACCACCACGGCCGCCCGGTGCGTGTGCTTAATGGCCTCGGGCAGGTCGCGGGTCGTGCCGGACGTGTATTGGTACATCGCCATCGCGTCGGCGCTTGTATCCGGCACGAACCGATCGGGGAAAGCTCGCAAGGCCTGCATGAAGGCATCGTCCGCCACTATTGTCCCGGTTCGCGGCAAAGCACCGGTCGTGGCGGCCTTCTCCGCGTTGGTCAGCAGCAGCACCGGGGCGCAATCATCCACCCGCAGCCGCACCCCATCCGGCCCGAACAGCGTGAACAGCGGCACCGCCACCGCACCCGCCTTCATCGCCCCGAACAGCGCGGCATAGAACGGCAGCGAGGGCTCCAGCATGATCGCCACCCGATCGCCGACCTGAATCCCGCGCGCCAGCAGCCAATGCGCGAAGCGGGCGGACCAGTCGGACAAGGCCCGGAAGGTCAGTTCCTCGGTCGTGCCATCGCCATAAGCGATGCGCACCGCCACACGCGCGGGGTCGCCGGCCCAGCGATCCACACACTCATGCGCGATGTTCAACCGCGCCCGGTCGCCATCAAACAACGCCCAGAGGCCGGCGCCGCTGAAATGGCGTTGCGCATCGGCGTAGCTTGTATAATCCGTCAGCTTCGTCATCCCCGCATGATCGGGCGCGACGCCGGATTGTCAAACCGGCGCCCCAGCCGACATGATCAGGCAACACCAACCGGAAGAGTTCATGCCAATCCGCGCCGTCTGCTTCGATGTGGGGGAAACCCTGATCGACGAAACCCGCCACTGGGACGATTGGGCCGATTTCCTCGGCGTCCCGCGTCTGACCCTGTTCACCGCCATCGGCGTCGTGATGTCGCGCGGCCAGTCGCTGCGCAAGGTGTTCGAGATTTTTCGCCCCGACATCGATTTCTCCACCGTGCGCCAGAAGCGCGCGTTGGAGGGGTATCGCTACGACTTCACCCACGGCGATCTGTATCCCGACGCCATCCCCTGCCTGAGCCTGCTGCGCGCCCGCGGCTACAAGGTCATCATCGCCGGCAACCAGCCGGAGGCGTCCGAAGACGCGCTGACCCGCCTTGGCGTGCCAGCCGATGTGATCGCCAGCTCCGGCGGCTGGGGCGTGTCCAAACCCGATCCCCGCTTCTTCGACAAAGTGGTGGAAGCCGCTGGCGTTCCCGCGGCCGAGATCGCCTATGTCGGCGATCGCGTGGACAATGATGTGGTGCCGTCCCGCGCCGCGGGCATGCTGGCGGTGTTCCTCCGCCGCGGCCCCTGGGGCTGGATGCACGAAGAACGGCCGGAGATCGACCAGGCGCATATCCGCCTGCGCGACCTGCACGGATTAGCCGACGCCTTGGAGGGCGCACGATGAGCCTTGATTTCGACCCGGCCGCCCAAGGCTGGAAGCCCATGCATGACGGCCCGATGCCCGGCGGTCTCGGCGTCCCCTGGGCGCAACGCTTCCCCGATGGCTGGCGCTACGCGCTGGAGATGCGCGACGACCACATCAACCCCGCCGGCGCCATCCATGGCGGGATCCTGATGGCCTTCGCGGATCATGTCCTGGGGCTCTACGTCTGGGCCGAAGCCAAGGGTGCGCCGAATGTCACCATTCAGTTGAACACCCATTTCCTGGGCGCGGTGAAGCCCGGCGATTTCATCATCCTACGTGGCGAGGTGACCCGCGCGACGGGATCGATGGTGTTCGTGCGCGGGCTCATCGCGGCGGGGGATCGCGATGTGGTGGCGCTGGATGGGATCTGGCGGGTGTTCCGGCCGCGGTGAGCCTGGCCGCCGGTATCCACGCCGTTTGACCCGGGCAAATGCCTTGTAGCACCAATCGTCATACCGACGCAGGCCGGTATGACGGGCTTTATACCGCGGCGGTCGATCTCACGCCGACATCTGTATCGGCGGCTCCACATCATCCGGAATCGGGCACACATACGGCGTACGCGCCACTCGCGCCCCATGATCGGCCTTGGCCTGCGCCAGCAACGCCTCATCATGCAACACGTCCAGAGCCGTGCCGGCCATCGCCTTGGCAACATGCAGCATGCCCTTATGCGCCGCCGGCATCTTGCCCTGCGCCGTCAACTGCCAGGAATGGCCCGGCGTGCCGATGGCATAGACCGCCCCGCGCGCCTGCACCGTCGGGACCGCCCAGCTGACATCGCCCACATCGGTCGAGCCCAGCATCGGCGCCGTCTTCGCATCCAACGGCACGATCAGATCGCATAGCGGCACACCCGGCACATACGGCACCCCGGCCCGGCGGTAGGAGCTTTCGATATCCTCCTCGCTCAGCGTCGCCTGGAATTCAGCCGCGCGGGCGCGATCCGCATCATCGAATTCGGGCGGCCCAAGGCGGGAGAGGTTGTCGTGCAACGCCTTCTCCAGCGGCGTATTGCCCAGCAGGTTCGACACCGCGCTGATGGTCGTCGCCTTCACCGAGGTCTCCGTCATCAAGGCCGCGCCATCGGCGATTTTCTTCACCCGCTCGATCAGGCGATTGAGCTCCGGCAGATTGCGGGCGCGAATCAGGTAACGCACCTTGGCGAAGGCCTGCACGACGTTCGGCGCGATGCCGCCCGCGTCCAGGATCGCATAATGCACCCGCGCATCCGACGGCATGTGCTCGCGCATATAATTCACGCCGACATTCATCAGCTCGACCGCATCCAGCGCGCTACGTCCCAGATGCGGCGCCGCGGCAGCGTGGGAGGCACGGCCGGTAAACGCGAAATCGATGCGGGTATTGGCGAGCGACGCGGCCTCCCAAATCCCGGAAAACGACGACGGATGCCAGGAAATGGCGATATCGACATCGTCGAAAACGCCGGAACGGACCATGAAGCCCTTCGCCGCGCCGCCTTCTTCCGCCGGGCAGCCGTAATAGCGCACGCGGCCTTTCAGCCCCCGTTCGGCCAGGTATTCCTTCACCGCCGTGGCCGCCAGCAACGAGGCCGAACCCAGCAGATTATGGCCGCAGCCATGGCCGTAACCCGGACCCGGCAGCGGGCGCGGTTCGGCCACCCCGGCTTCCTGCGACAGGCCCGGCAAAGCGTCGTATTCGCCGAGGATGGCGATCACCGGCCCGTCTTCCCCGGACTCCCCCATCACCGCGGTCGGGATGCCGGCGACGTTCTTCGTCACCCGGAAGCCCTGGGTCTCCAGCATCGCGGTATGTTCGGCGCAGGACTGGAACTCGCCATAGCATAGCTCGGGCATTTCCCAGACCCGGTCGGACAGGGCGATGAATTCGTCCTGGTGCGCATCCACCAGACGCCAGATTTCCTCGGTATTGCGCATGCTGGAGATCCTTATTTAGGGGCGGTAACAGCAGCAGCTCGTCAGATGATCATCGACCATGCCCGCCGCCTGCATGAAGGCATAGCATATCGTGGAGCCGACGAAGCGGAACCCTGCCTTCTTCAACGTCTTGCTCATGTGGTCGGAGGCCCCGGTCGTCGCCGGCACCTGCGACGGCGCGGTCCAGTGGTTGTTCAGCGGCGCCTCCGGCACCAGCGACCAGAGAAACGCGTCCAGGCTGCCATGCGCTGCGATCGCCGCCTGCGCGGCCTTGGCGTTTTCGCGGACGGAGAAAATCTTCAGGCGGTTCTTGATCAGCGGCGACTCCGCGATCAGCGCCTGCAAGGCAGCATCGGGCATCGCCGCGACGCGTTCGATATCGAAGCCATGATAAGCGGTGCGATAGGCCGCGCGCCGGACCAGCACGGTGCGCCAGGACAGGCCGGCCTGCGCGCCTTCCAGCGTCAGCATCTCGAACAACCGGACATCGTCGTGCACCGGCACGCCCCATTCCCGGTCGTGATAGTCCCGCATCATGATATCTGCGCCAGCAGCCCAGGCGCAACGCGGCAGGTTTGTTTCGTTCATAACGATATCCCGAAACAAAGCGGGCTTCGGGGTCACCCCCGAAGCCCTGGCATTGTTTATGACTGTCCGTCGCCGGACCGGAGAAATCTACGCCGTCGCGCTCGCGCCGGCGATCCGAGCCACAACTTGGGACGCCAAGGAACAATGAGACACTGGATCACCTCCTTTCAGTAGGTTGAAGACAAAGGAAGTGTGACGCGTCTTTCCGCGCCGTTGCAAGGGCCTTCGTGCGG
>CAIUPC010000546.1 GCA_903900905.1 uncultured Acetobacteraceae bacterium | reverse complement strand
ACGCCGCCGCATCCGTCACCGTATCGACCGAAACCACCGTCACGGAGAAACCCGCACAATGATCCCGATCTTCACCGCTGCCCGCGTCGGCGGCGCCATACTCGGCACCGGCCTTTGCCTCATGGTCGCGGCCATCGCTGGATGCACCCAAACTCCTGAGCAACAGGCTGCTGGTATCCGCCTCGCCGCCGATGCGCAGGCTTGTTCCCTCGCAGTGGCCTCCGCTGTCATCGCCGCCCCGCCGGGCGCCACGGACACGCAGAAGGGCGTTATCGCGGCCACGGCTGCCGCTGCCACCCCGGCGTGCGCTGCCCAGACTGATGACGCGATTGCCGCGTTTGCCAAGCCCGCGACCGGCCCCGTTCCGGCTGCTGCGCTGGCCCCGGCGAAGTGACGTGCCCCGCGTGCGGCAAGGTCGGTGATATCGCGGTGCTTCTTTCCGAGGCACTTGACCTTGCCGTTCGCGCGCGGAAACTCGATGAACAAGTGGCGATCATGAATATGGCGAAGATCGGGTATTGCGGGCCGGAAACCAATAGCGGCACCCCAGCGCTATGGGTCATGGACCAATACGACACAGACTTGGCTGATTGGGAAAAGCGCGCCCGGAAGGCGTTGTCATGACGGTTGCGGCCTTATACGTCGAACGTTCTGGGTGCTATTCTAATTTAGATGGCGTCGATGTGTGGGATGTATCTAGGGATGCTCGGGAATATAGTGGGCCGCACCCTGTAATAGCCCACCCGCCTTGCCAATTATGGGGCCGGTTCTCGCATATAAATTTCAAGCGTTGGGGCGGCGAGCATAATAGGCCAGGGAACGACGGTGGATGTTTTGCATCAGCCTTGGCGTCCGTTAATAAATATGGCGGCGTATTGGAGCATCCAGCATTTAGCGACGCATGGAAGATGTTCAATTTACCAAGGCCAGATAAACATGGGTGGGTCGCTTGTGCGCGTTATTACGTTTGTGAAATTTGGCAATCGGTTTATGGGCATAAAGCCACAAAAAGAACGTGGCTTTTATACCAGGGTAAATCAGCGCCGTTTGATTTATTGTGGGATAGGCCAGTTGGGTCACATCAAATAGGTGGCTACGACCAACGTGGGAAAGAAAGGAATAAGCCTACTATCAGCGGTAGGGCGGCTAGTGCCACACCTATAAAACTTCGGGATGAATTATTACGATTAGCCTTACACTCCACAAGGATCCCAAAGGAATGACCCGCCTCTGCACCCTGGTCGCGTGTCTGACGCTGGCGGGGTGCGGCGTGCCGGTGACTGCCGGGCTTGTCGGGGCTACCATCGGCTTCGGTGCGGCGGCTCTGAATTTCGATAGCAAGCTGATCGACCTGTATTTGTCCACGAAGGGCGCGAAGTCGTGCCCGCTGCCGCCAGAGGGATCGCCTAAGTGACCGCATCCAATCCCCTACCCCGAGGCATCCGCAACAACAACCCCGGCAACGTGCGCCTCGGATCGCCGTGGGATGGGCAGGCGCCGCACCAGGTGGACCCTGCGTTCTGCCAGTTCATTGATCCGGAACACGGCATCCGTGCCATCGCGAAGATATTGATGTCGTATCAGGACATCCATGGGCTGCACACGGTTCGCGGCATGATCGGACGATGGGCGCCTCCGAACGAAAACGACACGCGTGGCTATGCGCAGTTCGTGGCCAGCCATTGTGGCGTTGGTCTGGATGACGCGATTTCGATCCACAATCTTGCGTTCGCCGCCAAGATGATCCCGGCCATGATCGCCATGGAATGCGCGGGATACCAATATCCGGCGGACGTGGTGATCCGGGGGTTGATCATGGCTGGCGTTGGTGCATCGGGGTCAGTGGCGT